>CALLYQ010000001.1 GCA_937858875.1 uncultured Lautropia sp.
CTCAACCGGGCAGCGATGACGCGTGTTTCGACCAGAACGCAGGCTCCGGAATGAGGCCCCTGCCCGCCTGCGCGTTGTCGGCCATGTGCTCGGGCCGACCGGTACCCGGGATCGCGCAGGTCACGGCCGCGTGGCTGAGCACGAACTTGAGCAACACCTGGGCCCAGCTTCGAGCGCCGATTTCCGGCGCCCAGCCCGGAAGCGGCCGGTCGCGCAGCCGTCGCAGCAGGCCGCCCCCGCCGAACGGACGGTTGACGAGCACCGCTATGCCGCGATCGGCGGCCAGCGGCAGCAGCCGCTGCTCGGCCTCCCGATCGTCGAGCGCGTAGTTCAACTGGACGAAATCCAGCGGCTCGGCTCGCAGCACGGCCTCGAGCTCGCGATACGCACTGGCCGTGTAGTGAGTGACGCCGATGTAGCGGATCCGCCGCTGGGCCTTCCAGTCGCGGATCGTTGCCAGTTGCGTGCGCCAGTCGACCAGGTTGTGCACCTGCATCAGGTCGATCGTCTCGGCCTGCAGCAGGCGCATCGACTCCTGCATCTGGCGCTCGCCTTCGTCGCGCCCGCGAATCCAGACCTTCGTCGCGAGAAAAGCCCGGGCGCGTTCACCGGATGCGGCCAGCAGCGCACCGGTCACGGCCTCGGAGCGGCCATACATCGGCGAGCTGTCGAGAACCGAGCCGCCGGCGTCGAACAAGGCCCTCAGCACCTCGGGCAGGCGCCGATACCCGGGGCTGTCGGCGGCCACGTCGAAACCCTGGTAAGTACCGCAGCCGATGACCGGCAAGGCCTCGCCGGTGGACGGGATGGTTCGCGTATGCATGCCGCCTCCGCCTGCAGGGGTGCGCGGTACTGCGCCTGAGCGATCGCCTGCGGCGCGTGCAAGTGCCGTTGGCAACAACAGGGTCGAGGCCGTCGCACCGGCGGCCGTTCGCAGGACTCGGGCGCGGTTCGGGCTCGCTACGCTGGGGCGCTTCGGTCGCATCGCAGCAGCCATCGCGCCGACTCCCTGCTCAGCCCCTGAGCTTTTCCACCGGGCCGAGCGCCAGCGGTTCGGCCCGTGTGCTGCACTGCGTCGGGGAAGCGGCCGTTCTGGATGCCGTTGCTGACGTCGATGCCGCTACCGACGCCAACGCCGGCTCCGCGAGCAGATCGCCGAAACGCGCCCGGATCGACTTCTCGATGCCGGCCGCATCGAGCCCTTCGCCGCGCAGCAGTTGCGCCTGGTCGCCGTGGTCGATCGGGCGATCGGGCAGTCCGAGCTGCAACAGCGGCAGCACCAGCGCCTGCGCGGCCATCGACTCGGCCACGGCGCTGCCGGCCCCGCCCATCACGACATGCTCCTCGACGGTCACGAAAGCCTGGTGCGTGCCCGCGAGTTCGGCAATCATCCGCTCGTCGATCGGCTTGACGAAGCGCATGTTGACCACGGTGGCACCGAGCGCTTCGCCGGCCGCCAGCGCCGGCGCCAGCATCGTGCCGAAGGCCAGGATCGCGATCCGGCGGCCCTGGCGCCGCAGCTCGGCACGCCCGAGCGGCACCTCGGTGAAGGTCTTGTCGATCGCCACGCCCGGGCCGCTGCCGCGCGGGTAGCGGACCGCGCTCGGACCGTCGTACCGGAAGGCGCTGTAGAGCATCTGCCGGCACTCGTTCTCGTCGGACGGCGCGCAGACGACGAAATTGGGCAGGCAGCGCAGGTAAGCGAAGTCGTAGGCGCCGGCATGCGTGGCGCCGTCGGCACCGACGACGCCGGCGCGGTCGAGCGCAAACACGACCGGCAGCTTCTGCAAGGCGACGTCGTGGATCGTCTGGTCGTAGCCGCGCTGCAAGAAGGTGCTGTAGATCGCAACGACCGGCTTCATCCCCTCGCAGGCCAGTCCGGCGGCAAAGGTGACCGCATGCTGCTCGGCGATGCCGACGTCGAAGTAGCGCCGCGGGAAGCGTTTCTCGAACTCGACGAGGCCCGAACCCTCGCGCATCGCCGGCGTGATCGCGACCAGCCGCTCGTCGACCTCGGCCATGTCGCAGACCCAGTCGGAAAACACCTGCGTATAGGTCGGACGCGGCGGCGCCGCCGGCTTCAGGATGCCCTCGCCGGGGTCGAAGCGACCGGGCCCGTGGTACAGCACCGGATCGGCCTCGGCGAGCTTGTAGCCCTGACCCTTGCGCGTGACTACGTGCAGGAACAGCGGGCCGCGCAACTCGCGCAGGTTCTGCAGCGTGGGCACCAGCGCGTCGAGGTCGTGGCCGTCGATCGGCCCGAAGTAGTTGAACCCGAATTCCTCGAACATCGTGCCTGGGCCGACCATGCCCTTGGCGTGCTCCTCGAAGCGTCGCGCCAGCGCGAGCAGCGGCGGGACGTTCGACAGCACCGCACGCCCGACGTCGCGCGCCTTCGCGTAGAAGCGCCCCGACAGCAGCCGCGTCAGGTAGTGGTTCATCGCGCCGACCGGCGGCGAAATCGACATGTCGTTGTCATTGAGCACGACGAGCAGGTCGATGTCGGGCGTGACGCCGGCGTTGTTCATCGCCTCGAAGAACATGCCGCCGGTGATCGCGCCATCGCCGATCACGGCCACGTGCCGCCGGCGGTTCGGCCCTTCGTTCTCGCCCTTGTTGCGCGAAGCGACCGCCATGCCGAGCGCGGCCGACAGCGAGGTCGACGAATGCGCGGTGCCGAAGGCGTCGTATTCGCTTTCGCTGCGCTTCGGAAAACCGGAGATGCCGCCGAACTGGCGCAGCGAGCCCATGCTGGCGCGCCGGCCGGTCAACACCTTGTGCGGGTAGCTCTGATGGCCGACGTCCCAGATCAGCCGGTCGCGCGGCGTATCGAATACATAGTGCAGCGCGATCGTCAGCTCGACGGTACCTAGATTCGACGACAGGTGTCCGCCGGTGCGCGACACCGACTGAAGGACGAAGTCGCGCAGCTCGGTCGCAAGGCGCGGCAGTTGCCCGCGTTCGAGCCGGCGCAGTTGCGACGGATCATCGATCGTCGCGAGCAGTTCGCCGACCGGTGCTTGTCGGGGATCGTTCATGAGTTTCTCGAGACGACCAGGTCGGCCAGCTCGCGCAGCCTGCGGGCGGCCTGGCCGAGCGGCTCGATCGCCGTCAGTGCCGTGTCGTGCAGCCTTGCGGCCATCTGCCGCGATCGCTCGAGGCCGAGCACGGACACGTAGGTGGGCTTGTCGTGGTCGGCGTCCTTGCCGGCAGTCTTGCCAAGGCTGGCAGAACTGCCTTCGACGTCGAGGATGTCGTCGACGACCTGGAAAGCGAGGCCGATGGCCTCGGCGTAGGCATCGAGCCGGGCGCCGGTATCGGGCGAGCGATCGGGGCCGCACAGCCCGCCGAGACGCACCGAGGCTCGCAGCAGCGCGCCGGTCTTGCGTCGGTGCATGTCCTCGAGCGCCGCCGGCGACATCGCCGAACCGGCCGCTGCCAGGTCGATCGCCTGCCCACCCGCCATGCCGCGCGAGCCGGCGGCGGCGGCCAGTTCGGCGACCATGCGCGGCACCTCGGGGTGCGCGATGCGCGCCAGCGTTTCGAAGGCCAGCGTCTGCAAGGCGTCGCCGACCAGCATCGCAAGCGCCTCGCCGTAAGCGACGTGGACCGTCGGCTTGCCGCGCCGGAGCACGTCGTCGTCCATGCATGGCAGGTCATCGTGGACCAGCGAATAGGCGTGGATCAGCTCGACCGCGCAGCCCGCCGGTTCGAGCGCAGACGGCAGCGCACCGACCGCTTCGCCGGCCGCCAGC
>CALLYQ010000002.1 GCA_937858875.1 uncultured Lautropia sp.
CTGTCGCCAGGAACTTCATGAAGGTGTCGATCACGCGTTCCGGGATTGCGCGAACACGGCCGTGGCGGAAGCAGAACTGGCTCATCAGCTGCACGCGGGCGCCGAGCAGGATGACCGCCAGCGTCTCGAACTCCTCGTCCGAGTAGTCGTCCAGGAAGCCGTTCGCCTTGTTCTTCCGGAGCGCCGCAATGTAGTTGCGGGTCAGGTTTTCGGCGTGCCGGGAATAGCTCAGCGGCGAGTGCACCTGCGCTTCCATCAGGATCCGGTAGAACTCGGGGTGTTCCCGGATGAAGCGAAAGTACGCTCGGACGCTCTTCTCCTCGCGCTCGAGGAAAGTCGCATCGCCAACCTGCTCACCGAGGTAGTCGAGCAGCACCTCTCCGAGTTCCGGCAATACCTGGTCCAGGATGTCCTGCTTCGACTCGAAGTAGTTGTAGAAGGTGCCTTGTGCGATGTTGGCGCGCGTGGTGATGTCGGTGACCGAGGCGTTGCCGTAACCCTGCTCGCCCACGACCTCGACCGCCGCTTCGAGCAGATTCCTGCGCGTGAGCTCGCCCTTCTCGGCACGAGTCAGCTTCTTCTTCGTTGCGGCCATCCCTTGTCCTCCTGAGGCTTCGTGGTGGTTGCCCATCTCACGGGTGAGCTTGCGCGCGCGAGGCCGAGTCTAGAGGAAGCGTGTAATATGAACGACGAGTCATAAGTCATATATGCGATGAACATCGAACGAATGGATGCCTTGCTGCACCATGCGCAGGTCATACCTGCGAACGTGGCGCTGGTCGACCTGGATACCGGGCGCCAGTTCGACTACGCGCAACTGAACGAGCGTGTCGGGCGCGTCGCCGGCTTTCTTCAGCAGCAGTTCGGAGTGGCGAGGGGCGACCGTGTCGCCGTGCTGAGCCAGAACTCTTCCGACGTCTTCGAGATCCAGTTCGCATGCTGGCGCATCGGCGCGGTCTTTGTGCCGGTGAACTGGCGGCTGACAGTCCCCGAACTGGAGTACATCCTGTCCGATGCAGCGCCCCGCGTGCTCGTCGGCGATACCGCCTTCGCGCCGGTGCTCGAAGAGCTGGGCGTCCGTCTGGACTCCGCTCGCCTGGTGGAACGCGGGGCGGCCGACAGCGACTACGAGACACTGATCGCGTCGGCACGGCCGGCGGCCACGGAGTCGGTGATGCTTGGGGAAACGGCGTCGCTGATCTATACCTCGGGAACGACGGGCCGGCCGAAGGGCGCGCAGATATCGCATCTGATGGAGCTCTATTCCTACTTGAACTACATCTGCGCGACATCGATCACACGAGATTCGCGAGCACTGGCCGCTTTGCCGCTGTTTCATGTGGGCGGGCTGAACTGTTTCCCGAATCCGATCCTGTATCTGGGTGGATCGGTCCTGGTGATGAAGAACTTCGAACCGGGTCGCTTCCTGCAACTGCTTGCCGATTCCGAACAGGCGGTGACGCACGTATTCGGCGTGCCGACGATTTTCGCGGCGATGGCGCGAGAGCCCGAGTTCCGGCATGCCGACTTCTCGCATCTGGTTTGCGCGGCGGTTGGAGGCGCGTCGGTGCCCTTGCCGCTGCTCGACGTGCTCGAGGCCCAGGGGCTACCGGTCCAGCAGGCCTGGGGCATGACCGAGTCGACCTCGCTGGGATCGATATTGGAGCGGGACCGGGCTCGCGATAAACTCGGGTCGGCAGGTTTGCCTGCGCAGCACGTGAAGATGCGCATTGCCGACGATTGCGGCCAGCAACTGCGAGCCGGCGTCGTCGGCGAACTGCAGGTGAAGGGGCCGTCGATCACTCGCGGCTACTGGAACCGGCCCGATGCCACCGAAAAGAGCTTCGTCGATGGCTGGTTTCGCACCGGAGATGCCGCCTGCCTCGACGAAGAAGGCTATCTGTTCATCGTCGACCGCTGGACCGACATGTACATCTCGGGTGGCGAGAACGTCTATCCGGCCGAAGTCGAAAGCGTGCTGTCGGAGATCGACGGTGTCGTCGAAGCAGCGGTGATCGGCATCCCCGACGAGCGCTGGGGGCAGGTCGGCAGGGCCTTCATCGTGCGGCGCCCGGGCGCCTCCCTGAGCGAGCGCGAGGTTCTCGCCCATTGCAATGGAAGACTCGCTCGCTACAAGATCCCGCGCGAAGTCGTCTTCGCCGGCGAGCTGCCCCACAACGCAGCCGGCAAGCTGCTGAAGGCACAGCTGCCCAGGACGCCGCGCGCGGCAGAACCCTCCGATTCGAACTGAAAGGAAACGCGCCAATGAATGAAAACTCCCCGAAGGTAGAGCTCTACTGGGACGTGGGTAGCACCAACACCTATTTCGCGCTCAAGCTGCTCGAGCCGATTCTCGAGCGAAATGGCGCCACGCTGGTCCTGGAGCCGTTCAACCTCGGCCACGTCTTTCGCGTGCACAACTACGTGCTGATGGACGAACCAGCCGCAAAGATCGAGAACCGCAAGCGCGATCTCGTTCGTTGGGCCGAGAAGTACCAGCTTCCTTTCCGTTTCCCGAGCGTGTTTCCGATCAAGACGAGCCGAGTGTTGCGCGGCTCGCTGGCGATGCGCAAGTGGGGCCTGGAGAAGGCCTATGTCGATGCGGTGATGGCCGCCTATTGGGAGCGCGACGATTCGAGCATCGTCGAATACGCCGGCTTGCGGCACATCGTTCGCGACCTGGGGGTCGACGTCGACGAGTTCGAAACAGCCAGCGAGAGCCAGGAAATCCGCGATCAACTGGCTGCCTGCACGAATCGCGGGCTCGAGCGCGGTGTTTTCGGCGTGCCGAGCCTGCTCGTGAACGGCGAACTCTTCTGGGGCAAGGACCGGATGGAGTTCGTCGAAGACGAATTGCGTCGTTCGCGCTGATCGCCGGGGCCCTGGGCACCGGCGGGCAGGACAGTTTCTGCGCACTCGTCCGACCGGCGGAGACTACGGGTACCGGTCCTGATGCGAGAATCGGCGCAATGCACTTCTTCGCGCTCGTGTCCTGCTCATGAGGTTCGTTCCTGCTCCGGCCACAGTCTTCTGGCGGCTCGCCTTCGTCGCCGCCGTGATCGCGGTGCTCGTGCTGTCGCTGCTTCCTGCCGGCGACCTGCCGAGGTTCACGAGGGGCTGGGACAAGATCCAGCACGCGCTTGCCTACGGCGGGCTGGGCCTGCTCGGGCTGGCCGCGTGGCCGCAGCGCGCGGGGCTGGTTTTCGCCGCGTTGCTGGCCTTCGGGGCCGGTATCGAGGTGCTGCAGGGGCTGTCGGGCTGGCGTTCGGCGGAATGGGGCGATCTGCTCGCTGACGCGATCGGCCTGGGTGTCGTGGCGGTGGCGTATGCACAATGGCGCCGTCTGGCGCCTGCCGGAACATGACGGCGACGGCCGCCGCGTTCGACCGACGTCGCCTGCTCGGGTGCCTCGGCTTGCTCGGCGCCACGCTGTCCGGCTGTTCGGTTCTCCCGTCGGCACGCGATCGCCGGGGCACTGCAGGCCGGCACCCGCCGGCCTCCGACCGGCAGGGCCGGCTCTCCGAGGATCAGGCACGCGAACTCACCTTTCTCGCGCTCAGCCTCGTCGATACGCCGTATCGCTGGGGCGGAAACACGCCGCACAGCGGCTTCGACTGCAGCGGACTGATCGTCTACGTGTTCCGCGAGTCGGCCGGCTACGCACTGCCGCGGACCGTCAAGGAGATCGCGCGAGTCGGCCAATCGGTACGCGTCGATGCCCTGCGCACCGGCGACCTGGTCTTCTTCGATGCGCCGCGCCGCTTCTCGCATGCCGGTATCTACGTCGGCAGCGGGCGCTTCGTGCATGCGCCGTCGAGCGGCGGGCTCGTGCGTCTCGACGGCGTGTTCGAGAACTACTGGCGTCCGCGCCTGTCGCGGATTCGCCGGGTCTGACATGGAAGCATTGGCAATGGACGACAGACGCAAGCTTCAGCAAGAGATCGCAGCGACGCTCGGCGCCAGGCCGCAGATCGACGTCGGCGCGGAGATCGAATCGCGGACGCGTTTCATGGCCGACTACCTGCGCCGGGCGGGGGGCCGATCGCTGGTGCTCGGAATCAGCGGCGGCATCGATTCGACGACGGCCGGTCGGCTTTGCCAACTCGCGGCCGAGAGGCTGCGCGGCGAGGGCTACGAAGCGCGCTTCGTCGCCGTGCGCCTGCCCTACGGCGTGCAGCGCGACGAGGCCGACGCGCTGGCGGCGATCGATTTCATCGCGCCCGACCGGATGCTCGGCGTCGACATTAAGCCATCGGCCGACGGGATGCTGCAGGCGCTGCTTGCCGCCGGCCTGGTGTTCGCCGACGCCACGGTGCAGGACCAGACCTTCGGCAACGTGAAGGCGCGAGAGCGAATGATCGCGCAATACGCGATCGCGTTCGCCGAGCGGGGGCTCGTCGTCGGCACCGATCAGGCTGCCGAGGCGCTGATGGGCTACTTCACGAAGTTCGGCGACGGCGCCTGCGACCTCGCGCCGCTGACCGGGCTGACGAAGCGGCAGGTGCGGCAGATCGCCCGTGCGCTCGGCGCGCCGGCCGTGCTGGTCGACAAGGTGCCCACGGCCGACCTCGAGGACCTGCGGCCGCTGCGCCCCGACGAGGACTCGTACGGCGTCAGCTACGAGCAGATCGACGACTTTCTCGAAGGCAAGCCGATCGACGATCAGGCCTTCGACATCATCCTGCGGCAGTACCGGGCCACCGCGCACAAGCGGGCGCTGCCGGCAACGCCGCTGGACTGACGAGCCGGGCGAGCGGGTGCGGCTCTCGCCCGCTCGAGGACGCCACTCCTGCCCGCTCAAGCATCCGGCGCGCGCGTGCCCCGGTTTCGGTTCCAGTTCTCGATTTCGCTGCGCCAGGCGCGCAACGGCGCTGCCACGACGTCCGGATCGGCGCCGTTCGTCGTTTTCGCCAACTGCTCGAGCAGCGACTGCTGGCGCTTGCTCAGCGTATCGGGAAACGTCGGGATCACCGTGACCAGGTAATCGCCGCGGGCGCTGGCACCGCGCTGCAGCGGCAGCCCCTGTCCGCGCAGCCGGTAGACGCGTCGCCCGCGTTGCAGCCGCATCTGCTGCAGGCCGGCCAGCGTCGGAACCTCGATCCAGGCATTGGCGATCCACGCGAAGCCGTCGACCGGCATCTCGCAGCGCAGGCTGCCGTTGTCGTCGGCTTCGAACAGCCGATGCGGGGCGATCTCGATCTCGACTTCGAGCCGGATCTCGCCCTGGCCGTCGGCATCGGGCGGGCCGTCAGCCACCAGCACGTCTGCCTGCCGGACGCCGACGGGAATCCGCAGCGTCCGCCGCCAGGCGCTCGTGGTCTCGCCTCTGCCCGCGTAGACGGCGCAGGGTCGCGACACCGAGCCGCGACCCTTGCAGGCGGGGCAGCTCCATTGCGTGGACAGCCAGCCGAACCAGGCGGTTCCGGTGACGACGCCGGCGCCATTGCAGTCGGCGCAGCGCGGATCGATCCGGTCGCGGCCGTGGCCGCCGCAGGCGGCGCAAGCTCTGGCCAGCCGGCCGCAGCGTCTTCGAGCATCCGAGCGCGGCTTCTTCGAT
>CALLYQ010000003.1 GCA_937858875.1 uncultured Lautropia sp.
GCGCAGCGGTACGCGGTGGCCTCGTACGAGCAACTGCCGCCGGCGGTGGGCAGCATCGTCTTCACTCGGCACGAGCCGCCGTCGCTGGCGAAGGTCACGCGGATCCTGTTGTACGGCCTGCGCCGGCGCAGCGTCGTCGCGCTGATGATGATGATCGCGCAGGCCTTCTTCTACAACGCGATCTTCTTCACCTACGCGCTGGTGCTCACGCGCTTTCACGGCGTGCCCGACGTGCGCGTGGCGCTCTACGTGTTTCCGTTCGCGCTCGGCAACGTGCTCGGACCGCTGCTGCTCGGACCGCTGTTCGACCAGGTCGGGCGGCGTCGGATGATCGCGCTGACCTACGTGCTCTCCGGCGTCGGACTGATGCTGACCGGCTGGGCTTTCATGCAGGGCTGGCTCGATGCGCGCAGCCAGGCGCTGTGCTGGTCGGCGGTTTTCTTCCTCGCCTCGGCGGCGGCCAGCTCGGCCTACCTGACGGTCAGCGAGGTATTCCCGCTCGAGATGCGCGGGCTGGCGATCTCGATCTTCTACGCGGTGGGCACCGGGGCTGGCGGTTTCGTTGCGCCGCTGTTGTTCGGCCTGCTGATCGAGACCGGCAGCCGCGGCGCGGTCACCGTCGGCTATGCGATCGGCGCGAGCCTGATGGCGATCGCCGGCCTGCTGGCACTGCGCTACGGCGTCGATGCCGAGCGCAAGCCGCTCGAGCAGGTCGCGATGCCGCTGGGGGTATTGGGCGACGATCAGGAATCCGGCGGGCCGTCGGGCGGCAGGTCCAGCAGACCGGGCGTACAGTAGATGAGCTCGGTCGGTGCCAGCGGCGGCTCGGATGCGACGCGCCGCGCGCGACCCGGTGTCAGGCGCAGTGGCTGTACGAAACCTGGGGCGTCCCCGACGAAGGTATGGAACTCGCCGTTTTCGCCGCAGCAGCAGACGCCGGCAGGCAGCCGGGCCAGCAGCGACGCGTCGTAGTCGACGCCGCAGAACGACGCGTCGAGCCAGCGGGTGTCGACGCAGACGATGCGTGCGCGGATCCCGCGGGCGATGATTTCGTGTGCGACGTCGAGGCGCGCGCTGCCCCATAGCGGAAACATCGGCTCGAGTCCGGCGCGTGCGCAGGCCGCTTCGAGCCAGTCGCGGTGCGCCTGCAGGTCGATGTCGCCGAAGATCATCCGCGTATGGCCGCTTGCGCGCAGTGCTGCGAGCTGTGCATCGAAGATGGCGCCGTAGTCTTGCGGCCCTGCCACTGCCGGCTGCCATCGCCCGCCGAGCGCGGCGACCTGGGCGGCGACGAGCTCGCGCGGCAGCGCGTGCGACTTGCTGCTGCCGTCGGGATCGAGCATCGTGACAAAGGTGTCGACGCGCTGACCCTGTTCGCGGGCGCGCAGCAGGGCCAGGCAGGCGTCCTTGCCGGCACTCCAGCTGATGGCCGCTTTCACGCCGTCACGCCGTCACGCGCTCACCAGCGTGCCCGGCACGTAGCCGCGGCGCAGGCAGCCGCGGCCGGATTGCTTGCCGGCGTACAGCGCGGCGTCGGCGCAGCGGATCAACCGGTCGGGGTCGGTGCCGTCGAGCGGGGCGACGGCGTAGCCGATCGTGACGCCGACGCGGCACAGCTGGCCGGCGACCGCGAATGGACGGTCGAACGAGGCCAGCAGCTTCGTCCCGAACGCGTCGGCGTCTTCCTCGCTCGGCAAGCCGTCGACGAGCACGACGAATTCGTCGCCGCCGAAGCGCGCGACGACGTCGCTCGCGCGCGTGTGGCTGCGCAGGCTGCGGGCGACTTCGGTCAGCAGCGCATCGCCGACGACGTGGCCGAACTGGTCGTTGACCGGCTTGAAGCCGTCGAGATCGAGCAGGTAGACGGCGAGCTGGCGCTGCAGGTGGCAATGCGGCAGCTTGGCCTCGAGGCTGGCTTGCAGGCCGCGCCGGTTGGGCAGGCCGGTCAGCGGGTCGCTATGCGCGAGCGATTCGAGGTGGTCGAGCTCGACGCTCGCGTTCTCGGCCTTGCGACGCAGCTGGCCGACCCGCACGCTCAGCACCAGCAGCCACAGCGACATCTCGAAGGTGGCGCCGGCCTGTGCGGCGTGCATCGTGATCGGTATCGCCGGGAGCAGCCCGAGCAGCAGGCCGGTCATCGTCAGCGATCCGAGCCCGTAGCCCGCCCATCCGACGAGCACGTAGCGGGCGATCGAGTGGCCCTCGCGGGCTCGCAGATAGGCGGCGGGCACGCCGACCAGCATCGGGAACGGACCGAGCAGCGTCGCGCACAGTTGCGCGGTCCGGTACTCGATCAGGCCGATCAGCAGCGCCGCGGCCACCACCGCGGCGAGCGTTGCGCCACCGCGCAGGATCAGCGTGCCGGCCCGGCTCAGCGAGGCGACGTCGAGCGCGCGCTCGAGAAACATGAACGCTCCGACCAGTGCGAACAGCACGGTGAGTCCGGGCATGTTGCGCGTCAGCCATTCGTTGTCACCCCACAGCTGGTGGGCGCCGACGCCGTGGTACGAGAAGAAGAACAGCGTGATGCTCGCCACGCACAACGCATAGTCGAGAAAGATGCGGTCGCGCAGGCTCAGCCAGTGGCTCAGGCTGTACAGCGCGAAGCACAGGCCGATGCCGGCGAGCAGGCCCTGCATCAGCAGCATCCGGCCTTCGGCCGCGTGATAGGCCTCGGGCTTGATCAGGCGCAGCGGAACCAGCATCGAGCTGGTCGTGTCGACGCGCAGCAGCAGCGCCTGGTGTCCGCCTTCCTGCAGTCGCAGCGGCACGGCGTGCGTGCGCGTGGAAATCGGCCTTTGCGAGATCGGCTGATGGTCGCCGAGCCGGGCCTCCTGCTCGACGACGCCGTTGCGCAGCAGCGCGACGTCGACATGGTCGAGCATCGGGTAGTCGACATCGAGCAGCCACAGGCCGGCGCCCCCGGTGGAGACCTCCAGCGGCAACCACAGCCACATCGCGCCGCGGTACTGGCCGAAGCTGGCCTTGGGCACCGTGGGCGGCGCGAATTCCGCGAGGCGCGCCAGTGCCTGGGTCCTGTCGAGGCTCGCGTCGGGATCGGCCAGCACGCGCAGCGCCGGCCACGCGTCGATCCGGTCGCTCGCGGGCGTGAGCTGCAACGCGCCGGCCGCGTGCGCGGTCCAGCCCGGAGTGCTGCCGGACGGCCGCCGCCCGGACCCGGTGACGCGGTTCGGGCTCGCTTCGAGCCTCGGGCCGTGATCGATGAAGGGCAAGACATGAAG
>CALLYQ010000004.1 GCA_937858875.1 uncultured Lautropia sp.
AAGCCGGGCAGTCGCGATGCGACGGCCGCCTGCGTCACCGGCGCCAGCTCGGCCAGCGTCAGGCCGTGCGCCTGCGCCTCGTCGGCGGCGAGCACGCAGCTGGCGCCCGAGTTGCTGACGACCACGAGCCGGGGTCCGCCCGGTTCCCAGTCCTGCAGGTACGCGTCGGCGGCAAGGGCCAGCGCATACGGGTCGCGGGCGCGCCAGATCCCGTGACGGCGGAAGAAGGCGTCGACAAGCCGGTCGTCGTCCCCCAATGCGCCAGTGTGCGCATTGGCGGCGCGCTGGCCGCCCGCCGTGCGCCCGGACTTCAGCGCGACGATCGGCACGCCGCGCTCGCGCGCACGGGCCGCTGCGCACGCGAGTCGTGCGGGCTCGGCAATCGCCTCGAGATAGAGCAGCAGCAGCCGGACCTCGGGGTCGTCCAGGCAGGCCAGCGCGAAGTCGGCCACCGTCGTGTCGGCCTCGTTGCCGGTCGCGACGACGTAGCGCACGCCGGTGCCGCGGCCGCGAACGAGCCCGTAAACGAGCTGGCTCATGCCGCCGCTCTGGCTGCAGATCGCCACCGGCCCGTCGAGCGGCGCCAACTCGGCGAACATCGTCGAGAAATTCGCGATCGCGCCGTTGCCGAAGTTCGCGATGCCCTGCGTGTTGGGGCCGACGAGCCGCATCCCCGCCGCCCTCGCCGTCGCCACCATCTGCTGCTGCACGCGCCGGCCTTCCTCGCCGATCTCGCCGAATCCCGAAGCGATGACGACGGCCACGCGCACGCCGCGGCGCGCACATGCCTCGACCGCCGCCATCGTGGCATCGCCGGACACGGCGATGACGGCGAGATCGGGCACCTCGGGAAGCGCGTCGATCGAATCCCAGGCCGGCAAGCCCTGAACGAGCGGACGGTTCGGATTCACCGGCAGGATCGTCCCGCGAAAACCATGCCGCAACATGAAGTGGATCGGACGCCCGCCAATCCGGTTCGGGTCGTCGGAAGCCCCGATGATCGCCACCGAGCGCGGTTCCAGAGCAGCGCGCAACGAATCGTCCATGGTCGTGCGGGTTCCAGGTGGGTCCGACGGATCGGCAGGCGAATCAACGGCCGGCCGCGGGGCTTGCGTGGCCCGGGCGGCCGAGGGCCTCGCACGCGGCAACCTCGCGGCGCAGCGCCTCGGCCAGGATTTTCTCTCGCGAAACGATTCGCTCGGTCAGCGCCGCGATGCTGATCGCCGCGACCGGCCTGCCGTCGACGCCGAGGATCGGCATCGCAATCCCTCCCATCCGGTCGACGACGAGGTCGAGCATCAGAGCGTAACCGCGCCGGCGGGAGGCGGCGATATGCTGCGCGAGGACGCGGCCGGTAAGGCCCGGATAGCGGCGCAGCTGGATCTTCAGCGACGGCGTCAGCGCCTCGATCTCGCTGTCGGGCAACCAGGACAGCAGCGCCAGGCTGCCTGCACCCGCCCCCAGCGGCCGCCGGCTGCCGACCTCCAGATAGTTGGCGCGAATCGGAAAGCTGCCGGGCTCGACGTCGATGCAGACCGATTCGGCGCCGCGGGCGATCGACAGGATCGCGCTGTCTTCGAACGCCGAGACCAGCCGGATCAGCGAGGGCCGCGCGATCGGCCGCGGATCGAAGCGGGCCGCCGCCGCTGCGCCGAGCACGAAGATCTCCGGCCCAAGCGCATAGCGCTTGCTGTCCGGATCGCGCACGACGAAACCCTCGCGCAACAGCACGTCGAGCAGGCGCAGCGCGGTCGCCTTGTCCTGTCCGGAGGCCGCTGCGATGTCCGTAAGACGCGAGTTGCGGCGATCGGAAAGCACCTCCAGGATCCGGCATGCACGCTGCGCCGACGAAGCCGGCGCCGGCTTTGCGGCATGGCGAACCCGACTGGCGTCGACCGACATTCGGATGTTTCGAAGGCTGAAACCTGGACCCGACCGATGCTAGCGGCCGGCCCGGCACCGGTCAATCGCCCGCGATCTCCGTTGACCGGGCCGCAATCGCCGTTGACCGGCTTTCCGCCTGCCGCCTAGAATCCCGAGGCCACGGCAGGATTTCGAGCAACGAAACCACGGCCGGAAGTGCT
>CALLYQ010000005.1 GCA_937858875.1 uncultured Lautropia sp.
TGCTGATCGACAAGCCGCTGCGCTCCGGCCAGCGCATCTACGCGAAGAACGCCGACCTCGTCGTGCTGGAGACCGTGAACTTCGGCGCCGAGATCTTTGCCGACGGCAACATCCACGTCTACGCGCCCTTGCGCGGCCGGGCGATCGCCGGCGCACGCGGCAATGCCGAAGCGCGGATCTTCACGACCTGCCTTGACCCGCAACTGGTTGCGATCGCCGGCGTCTACCGGACGATCGAAACGGCGCTGCCCGACGAGGTGGCGAGCAAGCCGGCCCAGATCAGGCGCGTCGGCGACAGTCTGCTGATCGAACCGCTTTGAGCGACCGCATTTCTGAAGGACCAACTATGACAAGAATCGTTGTGGTGACCTCGGGCAAGGGTGGTGTCGGGAAGACCACCACCAGCGCCAGCTTCGCCGCCGGCCTCGCGCTGCGCGGCCACAAGACCGCGGTCATCGACTTCGACGTCGGCCTGCGCAACCTCGACCTGATCATGGGTTGCGAGCGCCGCGTCGTCTATGACCTGATCAACGTCATCCAGGGCGAGGCCACGCTGAACCAGGCGCTCGTTCGCGACAAGCAGTGCGACAACCTGTACGTGCTCGCCGCCTCGCAGACCCGCGACAAGGAAGCGCTGACGCTCGAGGGCGTCGAGCGCATCCTGAAGGACCTCGCGCAGATGGGCTTCGAATACGTGGTCTGCGATTCGCCGGCCGGCATCGAATCGGGTGCGTTGATCGCAATGCACTTCGCCGACGAGGCACTGGTCGTGACCAACCCCGAGGTGTCTTCGGTGCGCGACTCGGACCGCATCCTCGGCATGCTCAGCTCGAAGACCAAGCGCGCGATGGATGGCCTGGAGCCGATCAAGGAGCACCTGCTGATCACCCGGTACAACCCGAACCGGGTCAAGGAAGGGCAGATGCTGTCGCTCGAGGACATCCAGGACATCCTGCGGATCAGGCTGATCGGTATCATCCCCGAATCCGAGACGGTGCTGCAGGCGTCGAACCAGGGGCTGCCGGCGATCCACATGCAGGGCAGCGAGGTGGCCGAGGCGTACCGGGACGTCGTCCAGCGCTTTCTCGGCGAAGAACGGCCGATGCGCTTCATCGAAGCGCAGAAACAGGGTTTTTTCCGGCGCGTGTTCGGCGGGAGGTAAGCGATGTCGCTGTTGTCATTCTTTCTCGGCGAAAAGAAGAAAACCGCCAGCATCGCCAAGGAGCGTCTGCAGATCATCCTCGCGCACGAGCGCGTCGGCGGCGGGCGCAATTCGGCGCTCAGCTATCTGCCGGAACTGCAGCGTGAACTCGTGGCCGTCATCTCGAAGTACGTGGCGATCGGCGCCGACGACATCAAGGTCGACGTCGAGCGCCAGGACGACCTCGAAGTGCTGCAGGTGAAGATCGAACTGCCGGAGCGCGTGCCGGCGCGCTGAGCGCCGGGCAACACGCGGCCGTGACCGCGCCGATCTCAGGTCGGCGGCGAGTCCTCGGCCCGCGTATCGCTCTCGAACGGGTGCAGCGGTTTAGGACGGCGCCGGTAGTCGAACAGCGAGATGTCCGAGGCCGTCACGCCCAGGCCCTGGCATTCGACGATATGCCGCGCGATCGGTTCGAAGCCGGCGCGGAAATGCTGGCGCGACTTGATCAGCACGTAGCGCTTGCGCCGCGGGTCGATCCCGCAGTGCGTGAAGACGCCCAGGTCGTAGGGCTCGACGCGGCCCTCCGAGACCACGACCTGCACGCGACCGGTGTCGAGCACCGCGGTGCGGCCCATCCGGACGCGCGCGCCGGTGGCCATCGGGCCGGTCACGACGAACTCGCCGTCGGTGATCGCGGTGACCTTGCCCGATAGCGGCATCGGCTTGCCTTTCAGCCCGAGTGCCGGCATGTCGACGCGACCGCCGACGTCGATGTCGACCCGGGCGCCGAGGCCGGCTTCGACCATCCTCTCGACCGCCAGCGGGTCGCAGAACGGGCCGGCCACGACGTCGTCGAGCCGTTGCCGGAACACTTCCTCGAGCACGCTCATCACGTCCTGCGTGCCGCCCGAAGCGGTGTTGTCGCCGTGGTCGACCAGGATCACCGGTCCTTCGGTCATTGTGCGCGCCCGCGCGATGGAATCGGCAAGCGGCTCGCCGCGGTAACGGAAATCGTCGCGCCTGTGCCAGGCCTGCTCGAGCAATGAGTCGAGCAGGGCCCGGCCGCGATCGCCGGCACCGGGGCGCTTCACGTCGAAGGCGACGACCGCCGACAGGCCGAGATGCGGAATGTCGGCCTGCGGGAAGCCGCCGAAGATCGATGCGTTCAGCACTTCGCCGTTGGCTTCGGCGGCGATCGCCCGGTCCATCAGGTCCTTCATCGGCTGGCGCGATGGCGTGTGCGACAGCGTGCTGCTGAGGATCGGGCGGCGACCCCAGCACATCGCCGGCACGACCTCGCCCGCGAGCGCGCGCAGCAGCGTACGACCGGCGCGTTCGCCGGTCAGCCGCATGTCGACGTGCGGATAGGTGCGGTAGCCGGTGACGATCGTCGCGTTGTCGACGATCCGGTGCGTCATCTGCGCGTGGAAGTCGAGAGCGACGGCGATCGGCAGGCCAGGTGCGAGTCGCCGGATCCTGGAGAGCAGTTCGCCTTCGCCGTCGTCGTGGTGCTCGGCGACCATCGCGCCGTGCAGGTCCAGCATCACGGCATCGCAGCCCTTGCGGATCTCGTCGAGGATCGCCGCGCACATCTGCTCGTAGGCGGCGCGGGTGACCAGCCCGGACGGATTCGCGTTCGCCGCGAGCGGCACCGTGAATTCGGCACCGGCCTTGCGTGCAAGTTCGATGAAGCCACCGATCGCCTGGTTCGTGTCGGCCAGTTCGGCGATCGCCGCCTCGCCCTGCAGCGGGCCCCCGGGTCCGAACGACTCGATCGGCGTCGACAGCGGCGAGAAGGTGTTGGTCTCGTGCAGCATCGACGCGATGACGAACTTGCGTGCCATGTCGGTTTGTCTCCTTTCGTTGTCGGGTTTCGGCGCTGCGATCGCAGCTATCGCGGTGCTTGCCCGCACCGGCCGTCTAGCGCAGCGGCCAGTTGCGACAGGCAGTCCGGGCACAGGCAGGTGGCCGAAAGCATGCCTGCGGGCAGGCCGAGCGCGGCGCGCGCGGGCGCGTCGAGCGCCTCGAGTCTTGCCGGATCGATCGGCGGCAGTCCGGTGCACCAGCAGGCCACCGAATCGACGCCGCAGGCGAAGGCGACGCCGCAGCGCGGACAGCGGTCCGGGCGGGGGGCGGGCGTCGGGTCACTCGTGTTCATCGTCGGACGATTGTAGGCCCTGG
>CALLYQ010000006.1 GCA_937858875.1 uncultured Lautropia sp.
CCGGTGCTGGTCGACGACATCGTGTCGACCGCCCGGACGATGATCGAAACGGTTCGTCACCTGCGGCAGGCGATGACTGAGCCGCCCGTGTGCGTGGGCGTTCATGCGATCTTCGCCGGTGCTGCGTTCGACGACCTCAGGCGCGCTGGCGCCGGAACGATCGTCAGTTGCGATACGATCGCCCATCCGTCGAATCGCATCGAACTGAGTGCTGCGATCGCCGACGGCGTGCGCGCTCTGATGCCGGCCGCATTCCCGCAGATCTCGCGATGACTCCGATTCGCGCCGGAACCACGCTCGCGATCACGGTCGCAGTCTTCTATTCCGCCTGTGCGTTGATCTGGGCGCTGGCGCCACAAGCTTCGCTGACGTGGGTGAACAGTCTTTTTCACGGGCTTGATTTCACGGCCATGGTGCGGCCGCGAACGTTCACCTGGAGCGGCTTTCTCTTTGCAATGGCCGTTCTGGCGACCTGGGGGTTCGCGCTCGGCGCCTTCTACAACTGGCTGGCTTCGCGGCTGCATGTGTAGCCGCCGCGTGGCGCCTGGAATGTACGAATGAATGCCGAGTCTGGACCGGGAAATGAGCAGCGGGGCGAACTGGCCCGCCTTCGGGAGATCGCGCGGGTGGCGGTCGCCAAGGGTTGGGGACACTACGCGGAGCAACTCGGCTTCCGGGCCGACCGAGGCGATCACTCCTCGAGGTCGGCAAGCGACGCGATCCGTCTGCGCGAAGCGCTCGAGGAGCTGGGGCCGACTTTCGTCAAGTTCGGCCAGATGCTCTCGCAGCGCGACGATCTCTTGCCGGACGCGTTCGTGGCCGAGTTGCGCGGGCTGCAGGACCGTGTGGGATCGTTCCCGGCCGAGGTTTCAAGGCGGATCATCGAAGACGAGACCGGGCGCACGATCGGCGAGTTGTTTACCGGTTTCAAGGACGAACCGATGGCTGCGGCATCGATGGCGCAGGTGCACTGCGCAGTGCTGCCCGATGGAACGGACGTGATCGTCAAGGTGCAGCGCCCGGATCTCGGGCAAGCCGTCGAGGCCGACATTGCCGTCCTGAAGCGCCTCGTGCGCATACTCTCCGGATTGCTACCCGCTCTTCGCGCACTGAATCTGGCGGAGCTGGTGGACGAGTTCTCCGTCACGCTGCGAGGCGAGCTGGACTTCGAGCAGGAAGCGCGCAATGCCGAGCGCTTCGCGGAGCTCAACCGCGACGAGCCCCTCGTGTACGTGCCCCGGATTTTCTGGCACGCCACCACCCGTCGCGTGCTCACCATGGAGCACAGCACCGGTCAGCGAGCCGATGCACCTGACGGCGTGATCAAGGAGCCGCGGGCCCTCACGCAGTCGCTCATGCGCCTCTTTCTGGCTCAGGTCTTCGAGCAGGGCGTCTTCCATGCGGACCCGCACCCGGGAAACGTCTTCGTTCTGCCCGATGGTCGGCTGTGCTTTCATGATTTCGGTGCGATCGGCGAGTTGTCGCCCCGCGTCCAAGAGAGCCTGCGGCAGCTTTTTCTCGCTGTGATGGCGCGCGACCCGGATTGGGTGGCAAGCGCCTATATCGGCATGGGAGGTGCCAGCGCCGAACTGGACCGCGCAGCATTCGTCAGCGACCTCTCCGCTGCGCTCGACCGCTACTATCGCGCCTCGGGAGCCGGGCGCCATTCGTTCGGCGCCATCATCCACGAGTTCATCGGGTTGGGGCGCAGACATCATATCCGGCTGTTGCGCGAGACTACGCTGCTGATGCGCGCCTTCGCCGAACTGGAAAGCCTCGTTCAGCGACTCGATCCGCAGTTCAGTTCGCTTGCCGCTTTTCAGGCCTATAGCCCACGGCTCGTCGCGCGTGCCTTGCGGCCCGAAGCCGGGGCAGCGCAGTTTGCGAAGTTATACCGGTCGCTCGTCACTGTCCGCGAACTTACCGGCGAGGCGCCGATCGCACTTCGCCGCCTCGCCGGTCGCCTCGAACGCGGCGAACCGCTGTTCGATATTCGCCACCAGAGCGGCCGGTCCGTCGAGCGCCACTTGATCCAGGCGAGCAATCGGCTCGCCTTCGCGATGATCGTCGCTTCGATCTTTGTCGGCTCGGCGCTGCTTCTCGCGTCCCATGCCGGTCCGCATTGGGAAGGCCTCCCGGTGCTCGGCATCATCGGCTTCGTTGCTGCTGCTGCGCTAGGCATGACGTGGGCAGTGCTCGCTCTGCGTTCGAGAAAGCTCTGAATGCCTGGCGCAGCGGGCGAAGCGCTCTTCAGGAGCCGAGTGCGTGCACCGGTCCGTAGAGGCGGTGTTTCGCCTCATGCTGACCTCTGGTTTGGCCGGTGGCGGCGCGCTGCACCTGCTCGCGCGTCAACGTCGATGCGACGGGCTTCTCCGGAGCCGGAACTCGAACGAGCGCGGAATGCTGGCCGCGTTCTGCGCGCCGTGCAGCTCCGCCAGGACCTGCGCGCGAGTCGTCTTGCTCGGGGTCACGTGAACGAACTGGTAGCCGATCTCGTTGTTCAGGAACTCTACGCCGCTATCGGCAAAGGCGGGCAGGCTCGCCGACAACAGCACTCCGGCGAACAACACGGCTTTCGAGGACATTTCGCTGCTCCTTTTCAAGGTTTCGGTTCGCAGCATCGGCTGCTGCGAGCGACGCGTTTTCATGCATCACGGTTACCACTTTAGCGATGCATCCCCGACAGCAACGTTTCACCCCGATTACATCTCCTTCATGTAGCGGCGCAACGAGCGGATTCAGTTCCGACCGCGGAGCGTAGACAGGTAAAGCCATGGAAAAGAAACAACAGTTCTCGATCTGGTACTTTCTGGCGGCGTTTCTGCTGATCGTCGCGCTGCAGGACTATCTCGCACCGCCGCACGTCGACAATCTGCCCTACAGCGATTTCAAGGCATCCCTTCGCGCGGGAAAAATCACAGAGGTTGCGCTTGGCGAGGCCGTGATCACGGGCACGCTCTCCAACGACGGCGTCGGGAACGGCTTGTCGCCGAAGACGACCGAACGCCTGGCAGCGCTGTCGAAAGGACCCCATCCGTTCACCGCCGTGCGCGTGGACGATCCAGCGCTGGTGGCCGACCTCGAAGCAGCCAACGTACCGTTTGCGGGTCGGGTCGAAAGCAAGTGGCTGCCTGCCCTTCTCTCCTGGGTGGTTCCGGCGCTCGTCTTTTTTGCCCTGTGGAGCTTTCTGATCAAGCGCATGGCCGGCTCGCAAGGCATGGGCGGGTTCATGTCGGTCGGCAAGAGCAAGGCCAAGGTATACATGGAGACCGACACGAAAGTCACGTTCGACGACGTGGCCGGCGTGGACGAAGCGAAGGAGGAGCTGCAGGAAGTGATCGGCTTTCTGAAGGACCCCGAACGCTACGGGCGCCTTGGCGGGCGCGTACCGAAGGGCGTTCTGCTCGTTGGACCGCCGGGAACCGGCAAGACGCTGCTTGCGCGCGCGGTTGCGGGCCAGGCCGGCGTCCCGTTCTTTTCGATCAACGGTTCGGAGTTCGTCGAAATGTTCGTCGGCGTCGGCGCCGCGCGCGTGCGCGACCTTTTCGAGCAAGCGCGACAGAAGGCGCCGGCGATCATCTTCATCGACGAACTCGACGCGCTCGGACGAGCCCGCGGTGCATACCCGATGGGCGGGCATGACGAGAAGGAACAGACGCTGAACCAGTTGCTTTCGGAGATGGACGGGTTCGATACCAGTGCGGGCCTGGTGCTACTCGCGGCGACCAACCGGCCGGAGATTCTCGACCCGGCACTGCTGCGAGCCGGACGCTTCGACCGGCAGGTGCTGGTCGACCGCCCCGATCGCAAGGGACGCGTACAGATTCTCGGCGTGCACCTCAAGAAAGTACAGCGCACCCCGGATGTCGATCCGGAGAAGATCGCGGCGCTCACCCCCGGTTTCAGCGGCGCGGATCTGGCCAATCTGGTGAACGAAGCTGCGCTCGTCGCCACGCGTCGCAGCGCGGAAGGGGTGGAGCTCGAGGATTTCACCGCGGCGGTCGAGCGCATCGTTGCCGGTCTCGAGAAGCGGAACCGGCTACTGAATCCCCTGGAACGCAAGGTCGTTGCGTTCCACGAGATGGGGCATGCGCTCGTTGCGATGTCCCTGCCCGGCGTGGACACCGTGCACAAGATTTCGATCATCCCACGCGGCATCGGCGCGCTGGGCTACACGATACAACGTCCCACCGAGGACCGCTTCCTGATGACGCGCGAGGAGCTCCAGAACAAGATGGCGGTTTTGCTCGGCGGACGCGCCGCCGAGCATCTGGTCTTCGGGCATCTGTCGACCGGTGCGGCAGACGATCTGGCGAAGGTCACCGACATCGCGCGCAGCATGGTCATGCGGTACGGCATGGACGAAAAGCTCGGGCACGTGGCGTACGAGCCGGAGAGCCCTCGCTTCCTGAACATGCCGGAGACCATGCCGCGCGGGCGCAACTTCAGCGAGGAAGTTGCGCGGAAAATCGATCGTGCGGTCCGGGAAATCGTCGACGAGGCGTTCGTCCAGGCGCGACACATTCTGGACGAGGGACGTGCAACGCTGGATCGCGGAGCGGCGCTGCTGCTCCAGAAGGAAACGTTGAACGAAGACGATCTGCGCGAACTGAGCCGCACCTCTGCGCTTGCCACGCAGGACGAGGCAGTCGTTGCGGAAAGAACCTGACTGAGGATCAGCCCCAGACAAGCCCCGGATAGGTCCGGAAATACGGCTTTCCGGCCAGCGATCCGGTGCTTGGCTGAAGGCCTCTTACCGGCGAGGCGGACGATTCGGCGTCGCGCGGCGCCTCTTCAGATGAAAGGCCTCGGTACTACCGGAAAGGCCTCGGTACTACCGCTCGCAAGCACGCGCATCTCGTCTTTCACCTGAAGGCGGATGGGCGCAGCATCGCTTTCATGCGAGCGCACCTCGAGCGCATTGGCCGTGAGCGCCAAATCGAGCGTATGGCCGCGATAGCGAATGCGCATATCGAGCCGTGTCAGCGCTTCGGGCAAGCGGGGGCTGAACCGCAAGACGTCGCCGGTAATCTCGATGCCGGTGGAAACCCGCTGCACGAGATCGACCGTGCCGGCCATGGCGCCCAGATGCACGCCTTCCGCGGTCGTGCCTTGCTGGATATCGGCGACGTCGCTCTGCAAAGCTTCGGCGAAGTACTTCATCGCGCGCTCGCGGTCCGAGCGCGCCAGCACCCATGCATGGACTACGCGGCACAGGGTCGAGCCGTGAGACGAACGACGATCGTAGTAGTCGACGTTGCGAGGTATGCTCTCCGGGGCCAATTCGTATCCCAGGCGCCCGAAAAGCTCGCGTAGTTCATCGGCCGAAAAGACGTAGAACAACATGAGAACGTCGGCCTGCTTCGACAGTTTGTATCGATTCGCGCTGTCCCCTTCCGCTTCGAGTATGAGCTCCAGGCGCTGGATGTTTCCATAGCGGACGCGGTAACGCTCCCAGTCGAGTTCCTCGAGGCGCTCGTAGCCCTCGAACTGACTGATGATGCCGTCACCATGGAACGGCAGGTACATTTTTCGGCTCACGTCGTCCCAGCGCGCCATTTCGTCTGCAGTCAATTGCAGCCGCTCGGTCAGTTCGGCCCGACGCAGGTCGGGCAGCAGCTCGAGGACGTCGAGCGCCCGGCACAGCACCCACACGGCCATTACATTGGTGTACGCGTTGTTGTCCAGGCCGGGCACGGGCGCGTCCGGGTAGGCCTCGTGAAACTCGTCGGGGCCCATCACGCCCCGAATCTCGTAGCGCCCACGACGTTCGCTGAACGTGGCGATGCTCGACCAGAAGCGCGCCATCTCGAGGATCAGTTCCGCGCCGAAATACTGCAGAAACTCGACATCGTGCGTGACCTGAAAGTACTGCCAGACGTTATAGGCGATCGCCGCGCCGACGTGACGCTGCAGGTACGAGTTGTCCGGAACCCATCGCTCCGAGCGAGGATTCAGATTCACCTCCTGCGTTTCTTCCTGCCCGTCGCTGCCGCTCTGCCAGGGAAACATCGCACCCGCATAGCCTGCGGATTTCGCCGCCTCGCGGGCTTCATCGAGTCGCCGGTAGCGATACATGAGGAGCGAGCGCGTGATCTCCGGCATGCGGTAGTTCAGCGTCGGAAAGATGAAAAGCTCGTCCCAGAAAACGTGACCTTCGTATGCCTCTCCTGTCCAGCCGCGCGCCGGGATGCCGATATCGAGGCCAATGGAGTTGATCGAGGCACTCTGCAGCAAATGAAAGATGTTCAGCCTCACCAGCATCGGCACATTCAGCGCGGAAACACCGAGACTTGGGGCGAGGTGCACGTCGAAGCGTCGCCAGAGGTGTTGCCACGCCAGGGCGTGGCGTGAGAACACCGTACTGAAGCGCCCGACCCGCTCGATCGCCTTGCGCGCGGCAACGATGGGCTCGGAAATCGCGTGGTCGCGCGAGGTGTATAGCGCGACGAGCTTCTCCAGGACGATCGATTCGCCCTGTGCGAGCTCGACGTCCATCTCCTGCGCCACATAGCCCCGCTCACCGATCGAGCGTCGCTCCGACTCGACCGGGTTCTCGCCCACATACGCTCGCATGCGCATCGCCTGGGCCACATGAAGGTTGGACTGCGAGGTCCGTACACAAAGATATACGCTGTCCTTTCCGGCGCTGCCGCTCGTAACCGGCTCGAGATGCTGCTTGTTGAACTTGCGGTAGAGCCTCGCGCCGTCGTTCACCACGCGACCGTCGATTCCAGAGCGCACGGTCAAACGTCCCGACCAGTTCTCGGGGGTGAGTGTGAGCTCGAGGCCCGCGAGGTGCATCTCGGCCATCGATACGATTCGCCGTTCGACCAGCGTACTGCGGCGACCGACAGGATCCTCGAAGCGGATGGTCCGCACGAGCACGCCGCGCCGCAGGTCGAGTTCCTGGCGATACGAAAGTATCGTGACCGTCCGCAAATCGAACCAGTCGCCGCCGTCGATCGCAAGACCGAGCGCGAGCCAGTTCGGAAAATTGACGAGGCTTTCGTTCTCGACCGTGCGGCCCGCCACTTCTGTCCGAAGCCGGTTGTATCCGCCCGCCAGATACGTGCCGGGGTAATGGACTTCGTCCGCCGACGACCACGCCGCTGCGCCGCGAGTGGCGAAGTAACCGTTGCCCAGCGCGCAAAGCGCTTCGCGCATCCCCTCCCGTGCGGGATCGAAATCGTCGTAAATGAACGACCACGCAGAGGGCGGTTCGGCGGAGATCCGGATCTGCGCGAGGCTGGTGACCACTACGTCGGCACCCGCTTCGCGCAGCGCCTGCGATTGGCCGACGTGATCGACACCGATCACAAGTGCAAATCCGCCGGTGCGGCCGGCGGCAACTCCGGCAATCGCATCCTCCACGACCACCGTTCTGTCGCGATCGGCGCCTAGACGCCGCGCGGCCTCGACGAACATGTCGGGCGCCGGCTTGCCGGCGAGGCCGAGCCGCTCGAGTTCGACGCCGTCGACGCGGGCATCGAAGAGTTGCGCGATGCCGGCGGCTTCCAGCACGGTCTTGCAGTTCCGGCTCGACGACACCACGGCGGGCTTGATGTCCTGCGCGCGCAGCGTTTCCACGAGATCGACCACCGCTTCGTAACGCTCGACGCCGTGCTCCTCGATGTGCCGGAAGAAATAGGCATCCTTTCGCCGAGCGAGCGCATGCACGGTGTCGGCATCGTCCGCATCCTGCGGGGTACCCAAAGGCAGGGCGATGCCCCGTGAAGCGAGAAAATCCTTGACGCCGTCGAGCCGCGGCTTTCCGTCGACGTGGAGACGGTAATCGGTCTCGTCGTCGAACGGCACGAAAGCTTCGCCGGAGTGAGCCGCGCGGCGCTCGAGAAATTCATCGAACAGCCTCTTCCAGGCTCTGGCGTGAACGCTCGCCGTATTGGTCAGCACGCCGTCGAGATCGAACAATACGGCGTCGTAGTCGCGCGGCGACAGCGTCACAACCTGACAGGTCCCGCTCATATCGTTCGCAACGCTTCGATGCCCGGCAACCACTTTCATTCGAACCACTCCAGGAAGGCGCCTCCTGCGCTCGACACCAGGGTGAAGTCGCTTGCCACCCCCGCATGTTTCAGCGCCGCAATCGTATCGCGGCCGCCTGCGACCGAGCATGAGGCGCCGCTTCGCGTCCGACCCGCCACCGTTCGGGCAACCGCGGTCGTGCCACGGTCGAAACGCGTGGTTCGCGGGCGCCGAGCGGGCCATTCCACACGAGCGTGCGTGCGCCGGCGAAGCGATCGCCAATGAGGGCCAAGGTATCGCTTCCGATATCCGGGGATCATTTCTTCCGCACCCATCGCCGGCACCGGTACGATACTCCAAGCTGGGTTCGCGTCTAACTCCTACGCAACCACGGCGTCGATCGGAAGGACAATTTCGCAGCCGGAAGCGCTCGCCGCAGCGATCATGCTGCGCGCCCGCGCCGAGCATGTCGCGCTCGGCGCGCGATTGCGCAGAAGCGCGATCTTGGTGGAGACCTCGGCGCCGCCGATGACGGCGAAGACTGGGCGAGCGGTGGGCGAGCGGGGCGCATCGAAGACGCTCGTGAGCGCCTCGAGCTCGGCTTGCATCGCACAGCCGACGGAATGCGTCGCGCAATGCCTTTGGGTGGAGGCATGCGCGCGGTGGGCCGCCGAGAAGGGGCGTCGTTTATGTAGATCTTCCCCAGGCGCGCGATCTGCGCCGCGAACGATGGATCGTTCGCCTCCTCGCCGGGGTGCAAGCGCGTGTTGTGCATAAAGAGGATGTCGCCGGCGTGCGCGCGCCCGAGAGCATCGTCAGCGCGGCTGTCGTACCAGTCGGTCGCGACGAACTGGACCGGCCAACCGATCATCGGTGGCAGAACGTCGGTGATCGGTTCCAGGCGCATCTGTGATGGGTACGGTAAATCGACATGCTGGCCGTCACCTGAGCCCCGCTTGCGCAATCGCGGGACCCCTTCGGCAGAGCGACCCGACTCTGCAAGCTCGTCTCGATACGGTGAGCACCGAAGTCTGGTCGCGCGCCAGCGCTTTGGCGATACGCGCGACCGCTGCGACGATCGCGAAGTCCGGGTCTCCTTCTTGCGGGTAATTCGCGCAGTATCCGCGTTCCAGGGGCGGCAATCGCCTGGCCGAGACAGTCGGCGCATATCATTGCCGGACCGCATTGTTGTGAATCGCTCTTGAACGTTCCTCTCACGGGGACATCCACGCAGTTTCAAGGTCTGGGGGCTCTTCATGCACTTGATGAAAGGTATTGTTGCATCGGCAGTTCTGGCGATGGGCGGGGCACCGATAACATTTGCGGCCGATGCGCATGGCGCACAGAGCGCACAGAGCGCACATGACGTATCCGAGGCGGCTGATCGGGCTGTTGGCTCGCACCTGCCGCCGAAGTTCCGGGCACTCCTGATCCAGGAGATGCTGGCTGTGACAGGTGCGAGCAAGCAAATCCTGGAGGCGCTGGTGCGCGGGCAGGATGATGTGGTCGCCCGGAACGCGGAAGGCATCCGCGACAGTTTTGTCCTGGAGCAGGAAATGACCGACGGGGACCGTCAAGCGCTTCACGACGCCTTGCCTCGCGCGTTCATCGAGCGGGACCAGGCATTCCACGCGCTCAGCGAACGATTGGCCGCAGCGGCTCACGCAGGCGATCAGAGCCGGCAGCGCGAGGTGTTCACTGAAATGTTGAATGCCTGTGTCGTCTGCCACACCGCGCACGCAACGGATCGTTTCCCGAATTTGACGGCGGGCGCGCGTTAGAAGGCTGTTGAAATTCGCCCGCAAGAACTCGCCTCCAGCGTCATCGCGGCAGCTTCCCGATTCCCATGGCGGCGTCCGTCCTGACGATGGAGGCCTTCGCCTCGCTTTCGGCTTGCGTCAAGGCACGGATCGCATCAACGCTCCCGGGAGCGACGATCGCCTGGTTGTCGACCATATAGGTGTAGAAGCGTTCGTTGCCCTGCACCCGCAGCATGTCTTCCCACGGCGCGACCTCGTCCAGATCCGCGCGCGGACGGCCCGGCGTCCGACATGAATTCCTTCACAGTGTTGAGCGAGATAAGCATCCTCACGACCGAGGTGGCGTTGCACGCTGGCGCCAGCGCGGCAGGCCGTCACGCATACAAATCGGCGCGATCGAGCGGCAAATCTCTCGGCTGTGCGCCGCGCTTGGCGGCCAGAATCTGGTAAAGCCCCAGTGAAGCCGATTCGAACTCGACTGCGCAGGCGAGCATATAAAGGCGCCACAGCCTCAGGACAGGCTCGGACACGAAACCGCGCGCTTCGTCCCAGCGCTGCTGCAAGCGCTCGACCCAGCAGCGCAAGGTGCGCGCGTAATGCGGCCGCAGGCTTTCGACATCGAGGATTTCGAAGCCGGCCTGTTCCATCGCGCGAACGATGTTTCCCACACGGTCGAGTTGTCCTCCCGGGAAAACGTAGCGGTTGATGAAACGCGTACCCAGCGTATCGGGCCATCCTTCCTCGTCATGCGTAATCCCATGGTTCAGGAACAAGCCCCCCGGCTTCAGCAATCGATAAATCGACGAAAAATAGACCGGCAGGTTGGCAAGCCCGACATGCTCGAACATGCCGACACTGGCGATCTTGTCGAAGTTCGCGTCGCCCTCCACGTCACGATAGTCCCGCAAGGCATAAGCGCAGCGGCCGCCCAGCCCTTCGCGTTCGGCGCGGGCGACGGCGTATTCGTACTGGCGCTCGCTCAGCGTGATCCCTTCGGCGGCCGCGCCAAACTCGATTACGGCCGTGCGGGTCAAAGCGCCCCAACCGCACCCCACGTCCAGGAAGCGATCACCGGGTTGCAGCCGAAGCTTCCTGCCGATATGGCGCAGCTTGAGGCGCTGCGCCTCGTCGAGCGTCTCCCCGCCACTGGCGAAATAGGCGCAGGAATACACCATCTGTTCGTCGAGCCAGAGGCGGTAGAAATCGTTCGACAAGTCGTAATGAAATCGCACCGCTGAGCGATCAGCCGAACGGGAGTGGTTGCTCGTAGCGAGTCGGCGGCTCGCCTGCCGCCCACTGGACGCACGACTGGCGAGACGCCCAAACTGCATCGCCTGCCAGCCAAGATGAAGCCGCTTCGGGATGCTGAGCCGCATCGCGCCCAGGTACTCCTTCAGCCCGAGTGAAGCCTCGAGGCTGCCTTCCACTTCGAGATGCCCCAACAGGTAGGCGTCGATGATTTGCAACGGGTCGTTGGAACGGAACAAGAAGCCAACTGCGGACGGTTCGCGCAGCACGATGCAGAACAACGGCTCGCCGGCTCCCACGTGGATCACTTCGTTGGTCCACAGCCGTAACGCGAAGGGGAAAGGGCACTGGCCGAACGCGTTCTCGACGATGCGTCGCATCCGGTTGGCGGCCAGGCAATGATGCGTGCCTGATGGGGTATGAGTGCCAGACATGGATCGAAAGAACTGAGAGGCCGCCAGCGACGGCCTGAAGCGTTTGAACCGCCGGAATGCGGATCGGCGATCAGCGGGGCTTGATCGCGATCTTCAGGACTCCGTCTCGCTGGTTCGCGAACAACTCGTAGGCCGCTACGATGTCGTCGAGCTTGTACTCGTGCGTGACCAGCACGCCCAGGTCGATGCGGCCCGATGCCACCACGTTCATCAGGCGCCGCATCCGCTCCTTGCCGCCAGGGCACAAGGCGGTAACGATCCGGTGATCGCCAAGACCAGCGGCGAAGGCCGACACCGGAATCTTCAAGTCGTTTGAATACACCCCGAGGCTCGACAGCGTGCCTCCCGGCTTGAGCACCCGCAGCGCCGACTCGAAGGTGCCTTGGGTGCCCAGCGCCTCGATCGACGCGTCGGCGCCTCGGCCGTGAGTAAGCTTCATCACCTCGTCGACGA
>CALLYQ010000007.1 GCA_937858875.1 uncultured Lautropia sp.
CTGGATTCGCTCACCCCGCGCGAAGCGAAGGTGCTGCGCATGCGCTTCGGCATCGAGATGAGCACCGACCACACGCTCGAGGAAGTCGGCAAGCAGTTCGACGTCACGCGCGAGCGGATCCGCCAGATCGAGGCCAAGGCGCTGCGCAAGCTGCGGCACCCGAGCCGCGCGGACAAGCTGAAGAGTTTCCTCGAGGGGCAGTAAGCCGCAGCACCGGCCGGCTTGCCTCGCTGAGCCAGCCAGTAGACCCGCGATCCGGCGCCTTCGTGCGCCGGATCTTCTTTCCGGGTCAGCCGCTTCGGATCAGCAGGCGACTTCGCGCAGCACCTGAAGCGGTCCGGCCCTCCTGATCGTCTCGATCTGCGCCGGCTGGCGGACGTAGATCGCTCCGCCGTACGACAGCGCGTTGATCGAGACCTCCCCGAAATGCTCGCGGCTGCGCGGCACGACGAGCAGCCAGCCGCTGCCCACGAGGAGGTTGAACGGCGGCAGGAGCCCCGAGTCGTCGTCCGCGCTCATTTCGAGCTCCATGCAGGCGAGTTCGAAAGCCCGATGCAGGCTGCGCGCCGCCTGCCCGACCGGCGTGCCGATCGAGGCGTCGACGCGCACGAAGCAATGCTTCATCGGCAAGCGCGGATGCGTGACCGACGAAAGCTCCGGCGCGTCCGGCGGCAGGCCCGCCGTCAGCGTGGCCAGGCTCGGGTTGTCCGGCGCTTCCGGCAGCCACTGCACGTGCTTGTGCCGCTGGCTCGCTCCGGCGGCCGCCCCGCCGTTGTAGAAGCCGAGACCGCCCGATTCACAGAGCACGAGTGCGAGCGAGCCGAAATCGGCCAGATCGAGCGGACTGAGCTGCTCCGCGAACTCGCGGCGCGCGATCACCAGATGGCGGTCGCAGATCGGGAACTTGTTGAGGATCGCCGTGTGCTGCTCGCCGAGCGGCCCGACCGTCAGCGCCGGCTCCGGATTCAGGAACGGATTGAAATTCGGGTCGCGCGGGCCGCCCGGCATCAGGCTCGTGGCGTCCTTGCCGGCCAGCGTCGACGCCCATCGCACGATGAAACGCAGGCCGGCATCGAAGACTTCGGCCTGTTCGGTCTGCATCGGGCGCAAGGCGCCGCTCGCCTTCGCAGCCGCGCTGCGCTCGTCGACAGCGCGCATCAACTCGGTAGTCATTGCTCCTCCGGAGAAAACACGACCGGTGATCCGGGCGGTCGAGCGTTCAGGGACGGGTCGATGATAGCCGTGCGCCGGACTGCTCACTTGCCCTGGAATACCGGATCGCGCCGCTCGGCCATCGCCTTGACGCCCTCCTTGAAGTCCTGGGTCTCGAATTGCCGGTTCTGCTCGACGCTTTCGCGGGCCACAGCCAGCCGGATTTGCTCGACGAGCCCGGTGCGCATCGTGGCGCGGGTCGACTGGACGGCGAGCGGCGACGAGATTGCAATCTCGGTGGCCAGTTCGAGCGCCTTCGCACGTACCTGATCCTGCGAGACCAGCATGTCGGCCAGTCCGATTCTCACGGCCTCTTCGCCGCCGATTCGCCGGCCGGTGTAGAACAGCATCGCCGCATGCTGCGGCCCGACGAGCCTGGGCAGCGTATGCGACAGGCCAAAGCCCGGGTGAAAGCCCAGCCGGTTGAAGTTCGCCGAGAAGCGAGCTTCCGGGCAGGTGACCCGGAAGTCCGGGACCAGCGCGAGCCCCAGGCCGCCGCCGATCGCCGGACCGTGGATCGCTCCGACCACCGGTTTCGTGCAGGCGAACAGCCGGATTGCTTCGAAGTAGATCGGATTGACCGCCCGTGGGCTCTTGTGCCTCGGCGTCGCCTCGCGATTCGAGAAGTTCGCGCCCGCGCAGAAGGCGGTGCCTTGCGAACAGAGCACGATTGCTCGGCAATTTGCGTCGGCTTCGAGCTGCTCGAAGGCGTCGGCGATCGCCGCGATCATCGGAATGTCGAAGAAGTTGTGCGGGGGCCGCTGGATCTCGACGATCGCGACGTGCCCTTCGAAGTTCACGCCGATGTGCGCGTTCTCGTTGTTGCTCACGGTGTTTCTTTCTCCGGATTGACGTTTGACGTTTACTGCGGGGCGATCCTGGCGATGCCGACGTACTCGCGCCAGTTCGCCCGCTCGCGCGTCACGAACTGTGCGAGATCGGCAAGGCTCATTCGCTTCGGATGGAAGCCGAGCTTCTCGAGCTGGGACTTCATCGGGTCGGTCGTGACGATTTCGTTGATCAGGTCGTTCAATGCCTGGAGGTTCGCCTGCGGTACGCCTTTGGGCACCGCGATACCGAGAAAGCCGCCGGCCACGTTGTAGTCGGGGTAGGTCTCGGTGACCAGCGGTACGTCGGGATACTTCGGCAGCCGACGCGCTCCCATCGCGGCAATCGCTCGCAATTGTCCTGACGACACGTAGCTGTCGCCGGCCACGCTGTCGACGAAGATCACGTCGAGCGAGCCGCCGATCAGGTCATTCATGGCACTGCCGATCTGCTTGTATGGAATCGGCACGAGCTCGATGCCGGCAAGCTGATTGATCATCGCCCCCGGAATGTTCGACGACGCGTTGAAATAACCGTAGTTCAGCTTGCCAGGGTTCTTCTTCGCATGAGAGACGAAGTCGGCGAGCGTGTTGTACGGGGCATCCTTGTTGACCAGCACGAAGGTCGAGCCGCTGCCGAAGTGGCCGACCAGGGAGAAATCCTTCTCCGGGTCGTAGGGCAAGTTCTTGAACAGACTCGGGTTGGCCAGGTGCGTCGACGTGGTCGCGAGCATCAGCACCGAGCCGTCGCTCTGAGCCTGCTTCGCCGTTTCGACGCCGATGATGCCGTTCGCCCCTGGCTTGTTCTCGACGACGACAGCCTGTCCGGTCTTCTTCGTGATCTGCTCGCCGAGCATTCGCGCCGTGATGTCGCCCGATCCGCCCGGGGCGAACGGTACGATGATACGCAGCGTACCCGGTCCTCCCTGCTGCGCGAAGCCGGCCGGCGCCAGCACGATCAGGGCGCTCGCGACGAGCGCTTTCGCAAGAGTGCGTCGTTTCATGGGGTCTCCTCGTTCGTTGGTGTCGACGTGCTATCGGGGCAGGCCGAGTTCTCCGTTGTGCTCCCCGAGTTCCGGGGCCTTGCATCCGGCCGGCGGGCGTTGCCCGTCGAACGAAACCGGCAGCCCGACCACTTTCAGGTCGGCGCCGGGGATTGCCTGGAAAATGTCAAGCGCTGTCGTCTGCTCCTGCTCGGTGACCTGCTGCAGGTCGTGTATCGGCGCGCACGGCACCCCGATAGCCTCGAGGCGTTCGATCCAATGCGAGGTCGATGCCGTGCGCAGGATCGTCTCGATTCGAGGGATTACCGCCGTCTTGTTCGCCACACGCAGCGCATTGCTCGAGAATCGCGGGTCTTCGGCCCATTCGGGGTGTCCGAGCTCGCGAGCGAGCTTCGCGAACAGCCGGTCGTTGGCGGCGGCCACGACGATCTCGCCGTCGCTCGTCTCGAACGACTGGAACACCACGACGCGCGGATTGCCGCTTCGGTGCCGCTTCGGCTGTTCCCCTGTAGCAGCGAAACCTGCGAAGTGCACACCCAGCCAGCCGAGCGCCGTCTCGAACAGCGACGTATCGACGACTCCGCCGCGTCCGGTGGCGTGCCGGCGGAACAGCGCGGCGATGCATCCGAGCGCCGCCCAGACGCCGGTGCCGAGGTCGAGCACCTGCATGCCGACCCGGGCTGGTGGCCCGTCTTCGGTGCCGTTGACCGAGAACATCCCGGCGAATGCCTGGATCATCGGTTCGTATCCGGGCTTCAGGTGCATCGGTCCCTTGTTCCCGAACGCCCAGAGCGAGCAGTAGACGAGTCGCGGATTGAGCGCGAGCAGCGCGCTTGCGTCGAGGCCGAGTTCGTCCATGACACCGGGCCGCAGGTTCTGCACGAGCACGTCGCACTCGAGCAAGTGGCGCTTCAGCCAGGCGACGGCAGCCGGATCCTTCAAATCCAGCGTGATGCCGCGCTTTCCGCGATTCATCGCGTGGAAGGTCGTTGCCATGCCTTTCCAGAACGGAGGACCCCAGCCGCGGGCGTCGTCGCCACCCTCGGGGCGCTCGACCTTGAGTACGTCGGCGCCGAGCGAGGCGAGAATTTCGCCCGCATACGGTCCCGCAATGTTCTGCGCGATCTCGACGACTTGTATTCCGGCCAGCGGCAGCGAGGATGCCGGTGAGCCGTCGTCTCGGGCGGGCGTGGGGTCAGGAAGTTTGGTCGGGTTCATGTCAGCGCCCTGTGAATGCCGGCTTGCGCTTCTCGACGAAGCTCGCAACGCCCTCCTTGAAGTCCTCGGTTTCGAGGCACTTCGGGATCTCGGCGTCAGCAAAGCGGGTGGCTTCCGCCAGTGACTCGAAAGCTGCGTTACGAAGCTGCTGCTTGATGATGCGCATCGAGCGTGGCGACGACAGGTTCGCGAACTCGGCTGCCCGGGCCTGTACCTGGGCCGCAAAGTTCTCGGCGTGCAGCGTGCGCACGAGGCCCATCGACTCGGCCTCGGCGGCGTCGATCGTGCGCCCCGACATCAGCAGGTCGGCCGCGTTCATCGGCCCGATCAGACGCGGCAGCATCCATGCGCTACCGTGTTCGGCAATCAATCCGCGGCGGGCGAAGGCGGTCGACAGCCTGGCACCGGCGGCCATGTAGCGCAAATCGCAGTAGAGGGTCACGCACAGGCCCACGCCCGCGACGGCGCCGTTGATTCCGGCGATCAGCGGCTTCGTCACTGCGAGCAGGTAGCTGTAGCGCTGGTCGAAATCGCCGTCCCCCGACGGTGGTGCGGCGATCGGGGCACTACTCGTTGCTCGGCCCTGCAGCCGGCCCATGTCGGCGCCTGCGCAAAAGCCTCGCCCCGCGCCGGTGACCACGATCGCCCGCACGCCGTCGTCCGCCGAAGCCACGCCGACCGCTTCACGGAATTCGGCTTCCATCGTCGGCGTCCAGGCGTTCATCCTGTCGGGCCGATTCAGCGTGATCGTCGCGACGCGATCGTCGACGGCATACAGCAGTTCGGTGTATTTCATCATCTGTTCGAGTCTGGTCAGTCAGGCGGTCCGGATTCCGCGGTCGAACCGTCGCTGCGTCAGGCTTGGCCAGAATCCGCTCGAGCGGGCCTCGATCGCTGCCTGGCCGAGCCGCTCCGCCCACCACGAATCCGAGCCGAACTCTTCGCGCCAGGCCCACAGGCGTCGAGTGCCGAAGTTGAGCATGTGCTCGTAGGTGAAGCCGATCGCACCATGTACCTGGTGCGCGATCGAGGTGGCTCGTGTGGCCGCCTCGCCGCTGCGGATCTTTGCGACCGAAGTGCTGAACAGGGTCGACGAGCAATCGCGTGCGTTCGCCGACGGTGCATCGTTCATCGCGACGAGCACGGCCATGCGTGCCGCGGCGACGTCGCCGGCCATCAGTGCGAGCTGCTGTTGCAGTGCCTGGTTCTTGCCGATCGGCTTTCCGAACTGCACGCGATCATTCGCGTACTGGACCGACTGCTCGAGCAGCCATTCGAGTGCGCCGACGATCATCGCGCTGCGCGCCAGCGCGCCGAGGGTCCATACCGGCCGGTCGAGTTGCGGCAGCGGGTTGGCTGCCCGAGCTACTGCGCGCACTCCGTCGAAGCTCAGGCCGTCGGCAGGGATCTTCGCGTGGTTCGTGCGCTCGATGATCCGTACCGACTCGTCTTCCTGCAGGTCGACGAGCGCGATGCCTTCGGTCGCCAGTGAGACGACCGCCCAGCGGCAGTGGCGCGCCCAGGCGACACGCGGGAGTTCGCCAGTGAGCGTCAAGGAATCGACGTTGCCGCTTGCACTCAGCGTGTTGCCGAGCCCTTGCTCGACGATCGCGATCGGCCCTTCGGGCACTTCGATCCCGGCCATCGACAGCAGCTGTGCGCCGATCATCGTCTCGGCCAGCGGCAGGGGTACCTGCCAGTAGCCGATGCCCCGCAGGATGGGGTACGCGGCAGCCCAGCTTTCGCCGATGCCGCCGCCTTCCTCGTCGGCCAAGGCAAGCGGAAAGCCGCTGTCGGCAGCCAGTTGCCAGAGTTCTTCGGGAAAGGCTCCCGTCTCGAACTTTTCGAGCAGTCCTTTGTCGACGTTTTCGGAGAACAGGCGGGCAGCGCTCTGTTCGATCATCGAGTCGCTCATCTCAGCCCCAGTCCTCGTGCGATGATGCCGCGCAAGATTTCCCGGGTTCCGCCGCGCAGCGAGAAGGACGGCACGGCCATCGCCGTGTACTGCATGACCTGCGCGAGCGGCGAATCGGGATCGACTCGGCCGCCGAACAGATCGTGTGCGATGTCGGGCATCGCCTGTTCCACGAGCGCCCCTTGATCCTTGACCGCCGCCGCGGCGAGGGCCGGGCTCTCTCCGCGAGCGAGCATCGCGGACACGCCAAGCGACATCTGGCGCAGCGTCGCGTATTGCGCCGCGATCCGGCCGAGCCCGGTCGCCTGGCGCGAGTCGTCGGCGTCGGCGACGTCGAGCATTTCCAGCAGCAGCTGCGAACTGCTCAAGTAGCGCTCGGGACCGCTGCGCTCGAAGGCAAGTTCGGTGGTGACCTGGTTCCAGCCCCCACCTTCGAGGCCGATCAGGTTGTCGTGCGGCACCAGTACGTCGTCGAAAGTGACCTCGTTGAAATCGTGCTCGCCGAGCTGGCTGATGATCGGCCGGATCGTCATCCCCGGAGTCTTCATGTCGATCAGGAACTGCGACATGCCGGCGTGCCGGTTCTCACCGCGCTCGCCGGTGCGAACGAGCGCGATCATGTAGTGCGTGCGATGTGCGCCGGAAGTCCAGACCTTGCGCCCGTTGATCAGCCAACCTTTTTTGGTCTTCGTGGCTTTGGTCCTGATCGAAGCGAGGTCCGAGCCCGAATCGGGTTCGCTCATGCCGATGCAGAAGAAGGCCTCGCTACGTACGATCTTCGGCACGATCTGCGGCGCGAGTACATCGGGCGAGAAGCGCATCAGCAGCGGGCCGCTCTGGCGATCCGCGACCCAGTGTGCACCTACCGGGGCGCCGGCGGCGAGCAGCTCCTCGAGGACGACGTAGCGCTCGAGCGGGGACCGCTCGCCACCACCATAGCGTTTTGGCCAGGTCATGCCGATCCAGCCTTTCTCGGCCATCTTGCGGCTGAATTCGGGGTCGCTGCCCGACCAGTTTCGCGCCCTTTTGGCGGGCGGGTAGTCGGCGAGATGCTCGGCAACGAAAGCGCGCACCTCCTGGCGCAGCGCTTCGCATTCCGGGGGCAGCTCGCCGGGCTGGATGTCAAGAGCCTGCATTGGGCGGAATCCTTCGAGTGGATGGCAGCCGCACCGAGGCGCGACAGGCGGGATTTGATCCTAAAATTGTTTGTTGGTCAACAAATATTCGTGCTAGAGTGCCCTCGAATCCAGCCGCGAAGAACCCATGTCCGACGTGAATCGATCCTCTGCCGGCAAGCGGTCCGGCCCGCTCTCAGGCGTCCGCGTGCTCGACCTGACCTCGGTCGTGCTCGGGCCCGTGGCAACGCAACTGCTCGGCGACTACGGTGCCGACGTCATCAAGGTCGAAGCTCCCGAAGGCGACCTGATGCGCGCCAACGGGGTCTCGAAGAACCGCGGGATGAGTTCGATCTTCCTGTCGATCAACCGCAACAAGCGTTCGCTGGCGATCGACCTGAAGTCACCGCAGGGGCGAGCGGCGCTCGAGCAGCTGTTGCCTACCGTCGACGTACTCGTGCACAACATGCGCGTGCGAGCGATCGAGCGGCTCGGGCTCGGCTACGAGGCGGTCGCTGCGATCAACCCGGGAATCGTCTATTGCGTTGCCACGGGTTTCGGACAAAGCGGGCCGGACGCGCACAAGCCCGCCTTCGACGACGTGATCCAGGCGGCCTGCGGCCTGGCGAGCCTGATCGGGCATGAGCGCGGCGAACCCGACTACGCGCCCACGCTGCTGGCCGACAAGACGGCAGGGCTTGCGACCGCCAATGCGGTTCTCGCCGCGTTGTTCCACAAGGCGCGCACCGGCGAAGGCCAATACGTCGAAGTGCCGATGTTCGAGACGATGGCAGCCTTCACGCTGACCGAGCATCTGGGAGGGCTGACCTTCGACCCGCCGCCTGCCAGAGCCGGCTATGCGCGCCTGCTCGCTGGCGGCCGCAAGCCTGCGCCCACCCGCGACGGCTTCGTCGCGATGCTGCCTTACACGACCGAGCACTGGACAGCGTTCTTCCGGCAAGTGGGCCGCGAGGATCTCGCGAAGAAATACGACCTCGAAGATCGACACGAACGTAACGCTCGCATCAGGGAGCTCTATGCCGACATGGCGAGCATCACGCGAGAGATGACGACCGACGAGTGCCTGGAGCTTTGCCGCCAGCTCGATGTGCCGGCCACGCGGATCTACGCGATCGATGAATTGCCCGAGCATCCGCACCTGAAAGCGGTGGGACTGTTCCAGCGCGTGGAGCATCCCACCGAGGGATCGATCGTCAGCATGCGGCCAGCGGCGCTGTTCTCCGGGACGCCGGCCGAACTTGCGCTGCCTGCGCCGACGGTCGGGCAGCACTCCGTCGAGATCCTGCGCGAAGCAGGCTTCGACGAGGCTGCGATCGACAGCATCGTGTCCCGGAAGATCGTCAAACAGGGATAGCAATCCAGCTTGCCGAGATCGATCGCTTCCGGAGTGTTGCGAAGGCCGCCGGCATCGACCCCAGTAGTCAACGCAGTTCCAATCACAACAGACCCGAGGAGATGTTCCAGTGAGAAAACTCTTGACCTGCGTCGCGCTGATCCTCGCCGCGCCGCTCGTGCTCGCACAAGGCGCTGCGGGCTTTCCGTCGAAGCCGATCCGCATCATCGTTCCCTTCAACGCCGGCAGTGGCTCGGACGAAACTTCGCGGGTCTATGGCGAGATCGTCTCGAAGATGCTCGGACAGCCGGTCGTGGTCGAGAACCGGCCGGGCGGCAGCGGCCTGATCGCGATCCAGACGGTCAAGGCGGCCGAAGCCGATGGCCACACGATCCTGCTGGCGAGCAACTCGCCGATGGCGGTGAATCCGGTCGTCATGAAAAACCTCCAGTACGACCCGTTCAAGGACTTTCGCCCGGTCCATGGGCTGTCGGTCGGTCCGGCCGCGCTCGTCGTGAAATCCGATTCGCCGTACAAGACGATCAACGAGCTGATCGATGCCGCCAAGAAGGAAAAGCGCTCGCTGACGGTGGGCAACTACTCCGAGGGCTATCAGCTCATCGGCGCCTGGCTCGGGACGGCAGGCAAGGTGGAAGTGAGCCACGTGCGCTACAAGGGTGGGGCACAGATGGTGACCGACGTGATCGGAGGGCAGATCGACGTAGGCATCAACGATTTCAACGGCGTCGTTCCCTTGATAAAGTCGGGCAAGCTTCGAGCGCTCGCGATCACGGGCGGAAAGCGCGACGAGGCCCTAACCGACATTCCGACCATGATCGAAAGCGGTTTCCCCGAGTTCGAGACCTACGTCTGGGCCTCGCTGTTCGTGCGCTCCGAGACGCCTGACGCGATCGTGAAGACGCTGGCCGATGCTTTCCACGCAGCGCTGCTGTCGGAGGAGGGCAGGGCCTACCAGGCGACACGACCGGGCAAGCCGATGATGCAGTCGATGGAAGAGATGGGCGAGTTTCATCGCCTCGAGTACGAACGCTTCAAGCGCGTCGCCGAGGCTGCCGGCATCAAGCCGCAGTAAGCCGATGTCAGAGCCGTCGCTCGACCCCGCAGGCGCGCCGGCAGCCCGCCCGCGTCGCCGCACGCAGGCCGAGCGACGCGAAGAGGCCGAAAGACGCTTGCTCGACGCCGCGCTCGAGGTGGTCGCCCGGCGCGGCTCGGTGCGCATGACACTCGCCGAAGTCGGTGAAGTCGCCGGCTACAGCCGGGGTCTGGCCGCCCATCGTTTCGGCAACAAGGCGGGGCTGCTGCGCGCGCTCGTCGCGCATATCGGGGCCCGCTTTCGAGAGCAGCGCGAAGCCGGTCCGCCGAGCAAGCCAGGCCTCGATTCGATCCGCCGCAGCATCAGTGTCTACTTCAGCCGTACCGAGCAGAGTTGGATCTCCACGCGCGCGCTGCTCGTGATGATGACCGAGGGCTTCATGGAAGACTCGGACCTGCGCGAGCACGTCACGGCCTACACCCGTTCGGCCCGCTCGTTCTTCGAGCAGCAGATCCGGCACGGCGTTGCGAGCGGCGAGATCGCGCCGGACATCGATCCGAAAAGCACTGCGGTGATCCTGCTCGGCGCGATGCGAGGCGTGATGCTGCAGCGGCTCAACGACAACGACATCGACCTGCTCGAAGTCCGCGATCGCATGCTGGCGATCGTCGACCGGATGCTGGGCAGGCGGTGATCCCACACCATTTCCACGAGGACTCCGAGATGTTCGAACCCGGGCTGCTCCAGGGGCGCCGCATTCTTGTCACCGGTGGCGGTACCGGCCTTGGCGAAGCGATGGCCCGCCGTTTCGCCGAACTCGGAGCCTCGCTGGTGCTTGCCGGTCGGCGTGCAGCCGTGCTCGACGAAGCGGCCGAGCGAATTCGCAGCGGATCGAAAGCCGATGTACAGACCATCGCCTGCGACATCCGCGAAGCCGAGGCCGTCGAGAAGATGATCGGCGAAGCATGGGCCGCAGCGCCGGTCGACGTGCTCGTGAACAACGCTGCAGCGAACTTCGTCGCGCAAACCGAGCACCTGTCGGCGCGTGCCGCCGATGCGATCCTCGCGCCGACGCTGCATGGCGCCCTTTACTGCACGCTCGCCATGGGCCGGCGCTGGATCGAGTCCGGCCGGCCCGGGGTGATCCTCGGCATCCTGTCGACCTCGACGATCACCGGCCGTGCGTTCACGGTGCCGTCTGCGATGGCGAAGTCGGCGCAGCTGGCAATGATCCGCAGTCTTGCCGTCGAATGGGGTCCGAAGAGGATCCGCAGCGTCGGCATCGCGCCGGGGCCGTTCCCGACGCCCGGCGCGATGGGCCAGTTGCGGCCCGACGGGCGCAGCGACGCCTATGTCGAGCGCAACCCTCTGGGTCGCACCGGCGAGCATGACGAGCTGGCCGACCTGGCCAGTTACCTCGTTTCGGATCGAGCGGCCTACATCAATGGCGAGATGGTCACGATCGACGGCGGCATGCACCTGCGCAGCTCGGGTGCCGAAGACCTGCTTGGCTGGACCGACGCGCAATGGGCCGAGTTGCGTGCCCGACGCAGCGCGAAGGGCCGTTAGATCGATGAGCGCTCGACGCACGCGCGACAGCACGGAGGAGGACGACGACCGGCCGGCACAGGCGGGCGCGGACCCGGCGCCCGATTCGACGGCTGCCGGCGGCGGTCCGCTCGCCGGCGTTCGAGTGCTCGACCTGACCGCCGTCCTGATGGGGCCGTTCGCCACGCAACTGCTCGGCGACATGGGCGCCGACGTCATCAAGGTCGAGCCGCCGCGGGGCGACACCTCGCGTGGCATCGGCCCGATGCGCAGCCCGGGCATGGGCGGCAGCTTCCTGCATGTGAACCGCAACAAGCGGGCAATCTGCCTGGACCTCAAGAACGAGGCTGGCCGCGACGTGCTGCTCGCGCTTGCGCGCGAGGCCGACGTGCTTGTCTACAACGTGCGGCCTGCGGCCATGAAGCGCCTGCGGCTCACCTATGATGATCTGGCCGCGGTCAATCCGAGGATCATCTACGCCGGCGTCTTCGGTTACGGACAAGACGGACCCTATGCCGAATTCCCGGCCTACGACGACCTGATCCAGGGTGCCATCGGCCTGCCGGCCCTGATCGGAAGGATCGGCGACGGCGTGCCACGCTACGTGCC
>CALLYQ010000008.1 GCA_937858875.1 uncultured Lautropia sp.
CCGCCGGCAGGCCGCCGAGCTGCGCGAACTGCTCGGCGGCGGCGCGGTGCGCACGCGCATCGTCGCCGAGCCGGCTCCAGGCTTCGGCCTGCAAGCGGAACAGCTCCGGGTCGCCGCGCCGCGAACGCAGCGCCTCGGACAGGAAGTCGGCAGCTTTGCGGTCATCGCGTAGCGCAAGCAGCGCCCTGGCCTTCAACTGGATCAGCGCCGTGCTGTCCGGATTCGCGGCCAGTGCCGCGTTGGCCAGCGCGAGCGCCCGCTCCGGCTTGCCGTCGTCGAGCTCGACCTGCGCGGCTAGCCGCTCGACGAACGGATGCGCACCGGTCAATGCCCGCACTTCGTCCAACGCCTTGCGCGCACCCGACGCGTCGCGCTGCGCATGGCGAATCGCTGCCAGGCCGAACCAGCCGGCCGCCGCGTCGACGGTCCGATCCCGCAACTGGCGCTCGAAGCGCGCCGCCGTCTGTCGCAGCGCGTTGGGGTCGGTATTGGTCAGCGCCCGCAACCGCGCCTGGATCAACCGGAACTCGATGCTGTCGGGCCGCTGCCGATAGCGCGTCTCGCGCAGCCGGTTCTGGACGTCGGCGATGCGCTCCGAGGTGATCGGGTGCGAACGCAGGTAATCGGGCGCACCGGTTTCGTACATCCGGTTTGCCGATTGCAGGCGCGTCAGCAGGCCGACCATGCCGTTCGTGTCGAAACCTGCGCCTTCGAGCATGTCGAGGCCCAGCCGGTCGGCCTCGCGCTCGGCGTCGCGCGAGAAGCCGAGCATCTGCTGCTGCGCGAACGTGCCGCCCAGCGAGGCCACGCCGGCCGCCGCCTGCGGGTTCGAACTGGCCGCCAGCGCGGCCAGCACCATCGTCGCCAGCATGATCACCGAGGTCTGGCCCTGCTGCGCGAGCATCCGCGCGATGTGGCGCTGGGTGACGTGGGCGATCTCGTGTGCGATCACCGACGCGAGTTCGGACTCCGACTGCGCGGCCACGATCAGTCCGCTGTGCACGCCGATGAAGCCGCCCGGCATCGCGAACGCGTTCAGCGTCGGGTCGCGCACCAGGAACAGCTCGAGCGAATGCCCGCGCGCGGGCTCGGTGGCCGCCAGCCGGGCCGCGAACGCGTTCAGCCAGTCGTTGACCTCGGCGTCGTCGGCGACGGCGCGCTCGCGACGCATCTCGCGAATGATCTGCTCGCCGATCCGGCGTTCGAGTGCCGGCGACAGCTCGTCGGCCGCCGCGTCGCCGAGGCGAGGCAGGTTCGAATACTGGGCCAACGCGACCGGCTGGGCGAGCCCCAGCACGACCGCCAACACCGCGGCGAGAAGACGCGAAGCCGGACGGCGCAGCTTGCCGAGCGGCTCGAACCCGAGCGGCTCGAACCGTCGTGCACGAAAGGATCGGACAGGCAACGAGGCGGATTCCTTGCGCGACCGCAAAACGGGCCGACGCCGATTGCTATGATAGCCCCCGCCTCACGGGTCGCCTCATGAAACAGACACTTACGCACTTCGACAGCGCCGGCCGCGCGCAGATGGTCGACATCGCCGACAAGGCGATCACCCGGCGGATCGCGATCGCACGCGGCACGATCCGGATGAAACCCGAAACGCTTGCGCTGGTGCGCGAAGGCACGGCCAAGAAAGGCGACGTGATCGGCATCGCGCGCATCGCCGCGATCCAGGGCGCCAAGCGCACGGCCGACCTGATCCCGCTCTGCCATCCGATTCCGCTCACGCGGATCGGCGTCGATTTCGAGCTGGACGAGGCGGACAACGCCGTCCACTGCACGGCCACCGTCGAATGCGAAGGCCGTACCGGCGTCGAGATGGAAGCGCTGACCGCGGTGCAGGTCGGGCTGCTGACTGTCTACGACATGTGCAAGGCGGTCGATCGGGACATGGTCATGACCGACGTACGTTTGCTCGAGAAGCACGGGGGGAAGTCGGGGAGTTTCGTAGGCGAGAGGTGAGCTGCCGCCCTTGTGTGCCGGCTTCGGTACCGGGTTTTTTTGACTTACAACTCTGCTGATTCGACCGCTCATCAGCATGTACAGTCGATACGCGGGGAAAACCGCATCAACTCCGAGCCGCGACTGAATGTACTAGGCCCGCAGCTGCGAAGGCTGAACTTTTGCGCGCTCAGTTACTACTAACCAACGTGCGAGTTCCGACCGCCTCGATCTCCACACGCCGATTTTTCGCCCGTCCTCCGGGCGTAGCATTTGTGTCAATAGGGGACTTGGCTGCCTTGCCCTCGGTGTACACGTGAGAGCTTTCGATGCCACGCTCTACCAAGTAATTCTTGATCGCCTCGGCTCTCGCTGTCGAAAGCTCCTGTCGGGTTGATGCCTCGGCTTCCACGCTATCGGCATGACCAACGGCGATTAGCACTTCCAGGTTCACAGCAGAAAGCCGATCTACCAAGTCGTCGAGTTTTTCCTTTTGCTCTGGTTGAAGCGGCTCCGCCTGAGATGGCAAGAAAAACACGTCGGTCGAAAAAGTCACCTTCTCCGTTCGAACGGGCTCAACCTGCCGGCGTGTCTCAGGAGCCTCTGGCGTAACCTTGATCGGTTCGTGTGGCATGGGCGCCGCGGGCGCCTGCTCCGGGGCCGGATGTTCAGTGCTTATCGCCGGCACTTTCTCCGCTGACTGCCAGAATATAGTGACGACGAACACCACGGTGAACACCGCAGTCGACGCGCCAGAGACAAGGACCCATGACAGCCGCCGACCGGAAGAAAACCTTTGTTGCACCGCCTCCGCGCGGTCGCCCGCTTTGGGTGCTTGTGGTCCTCGTCGCTCTCTCCGCCGTCCCAAGACCGATTCCAGGTGCGCGACCAATTGGAGTGCGCCCGCCGCGTTCGCATCGCCTTCCCAGCCAGCAAGATCGGCGGCGTGGATTGAACGAAAGCCTAGTGGCGGATCGACGCGCTCGATCAACACTGGCACAAGCACCCGGCGCGCGCGCCCAATCTCGGCTTCCTCGTAAACCCAGTGGCTGTGGACAGAGTGCCTCGACCAGAGCACGACCATGCAGCGCATCTCGTCAAGCGCCTTCTCAATGGTTTCGCGCCAAGTGCTGCCAGGCGGAATACGGCGATCCCACCAGACACTCCAGCCTGCGCTTTCCAGCGACTGCGCAAGGGCAAGCGCCGTTTTCCGGTCTTCTTCGGCGTAGCTGAGGAAGATATCTGCCATTTGCTCATCCTGCACCGACGGCGCCGAAATGTCGGTAATGGCGATCATAATGGGCGCCGCCAAGCTCAGCGGGGCGGGATTCGGGACACCGTGAGGGCCATGTGCCAGTCGCCCGGGGGCGCCTGGCACGAAGGCGAGCAGGCTACGCACGACTGCGCCCAACGGATCTCGCATGAAGAGATCACGCCAAGCGCGACCGTGAGCGGCCGAGTTCCGCCTCAAGCCACCCCGAACGTAAACCGCGTACCTGTCGACGAGCGCAGCACCTTGTCCCCCAGCACCTGCTGCGCCACGGCGATGAACGGCTCGCCGCTGCAGTGCATCGGAATCAGCCAGTCGGGCGACAGTTCGGCAAGTGCCTCGGCCGTCTGTTTCAGGTAGTCCGGCTTGTGCGGCGCCAGATGGAACCCGCCCAGCACCGCATGGACTTTCTGCTCGCCCGAGACTCTTTGCGCGGTGCGAACCGAGTTGACGACGCCGCGGTGCCCGCAGGAAGTCATCACGACGAGCCCCTTGCCGCGCACGACGAAAGCGGTGGCCTGCTCGTGCTCGAAGTCGTCGGGCACGAAGCCGCTCAGCTCGCGCCTGGCTTCCGGCATCTTCTCCGGCGCGCAGCCGAGGCCATCGCTCACGCCGACGCGCATTCGCGACGGCGCGAGCACGCGCTCGAAAGTCTCGGCCGGAATCCGTCCGGTCGTGAATGCATGGCCGGCCACGACACTGGGCTGTTCGGCAAACAAAATCTTCAGCCCCGCCTTGCGGATCGCTTCGCGATCGAGCGCGCCGAAGGAACCGGCGTTCTCGCCGATGCCGGCTTCGCGGGTGCAGAAGCACTCCTCTCCGCCCAGGTAGAACGGCAGTTCGGGCTTCAGCTTCCCGCCATGCGCTTCGAGGAAACCGACGAGACCGCCGAAGTGGTCGTAGTGCCCGTGCGACAGCAGCAGCGCGTCGAGCCGGGCCGGGTCGATGCCGAGCAGCGCGAGGTTGCCGTTGAGCGTCTGCGGCGTGAAGCCGAAGTCGATCAGCATCTGCCTCGATTCGTCGCCGCGCGCCGACTCCAGGTGCAGGCACAGCCCCCATTCGTTTTGCAGCGTGCGCGGCGGCGCGTCTTTCGACAGCGACGTACCGACGCGCTGGATCTGCAGGTCGCCCACGGTCCGCGACGGCTCGAACGCGTGGTGATACGAGTCGGTCACGACCCGCACCGACAGCCGGTCGACGACCGGTACCGCCTTCGCATCGAGCGGCTGTGCGCTCGCCACGCCGCCGGTGCCGGCCAGCCCGCCGAGCAGCGTCCATGCCAGCGATCCGGGCGCGGCGCGCAGCAGGCTGCGACGGGCCGGGCTGCCGAGATAGTCGTCACGGCGGTCCGGCGAGCGAAGCGCAACGGGCGAGTTCATCGGTGCCTCCGGGAGGGCGCCTCCCGCCTGGTGGCGGAACGGCTTCGGGTTGCAATCCGGCTACTGTGCCACTCGGCGACCGACGCCGCCAGCATCGGTCACATCCAGTTGCGTGAGCCGGAGCAAGCCCGCCCGTGAAGCGCGTCCGCCTGCGCCGCTTAGTCGACGATCGCCGCGTAGACCATGTTCCGCAGCACGCTGCGGTACGGCACGCGATTCTTCGGCGATTGCATCATGAAGACGACGAACAGGTCCTGTTGCGGGTCGGCCCAGAAATAGGTGCCACCCGCGCCTCCCCAGTAATACTCGCCGACGCTGGATGCGAACGGCGATTCGCCGGCCGCGGTGCGCACGCCGAAGCCGAGTCCGAATCCATAGCCGGCGCCGGGCAGGTACAGCTTGCCCTTGGAAATCGCAGCGCCGAGATGATCGGAGGTCATGAAGCCGAGCGTTGCGGGGCTCAGGATCCGCTTGCCGTCGAGTTCGCCGCCGTTCAGCAGCATCTGCGCGAAGCGCGCATAGTCCATTGCGGTCCCGGTGAGCCCGCCGCCGCCCGATTCGAACTTGCCCTGGACACGCGGATCGTAGAACGAGATGCCGGTGCCGATCGTGCGGTCGTCGGGGAACGCTTCGGCGATCCGCGCCTGCTTCGATGCATCGGACACGTGGAAAGCGGTATCAGCCATCGCCAGCGGACCGAAGATTCGCTCGTTGAGCACGGCGCCGAGCGGCTTGCCTTCGATGACCTCGACGACGCGCCCGAGCACGTCGGTCGAATAGCTGTAGTCCCAGGTCGTGCCGGGCTGGAACCCGAGCGGCATCGCTGCGATTCGGTCAGCGAACTCGGCGTTGTCCACGTCGTCGGAGCCGATCTTCGCGTCGATGTAGGCGCGCTTGGCCGGCGAGTCGCCGAAGAAGCCGTATGTCAGCCCCGAGGTATGGCGCATCAGGTCCTGCACGGTGATCGGCCGCCGTGCGGGCTCCATCTCGACGGTCGGCGCGCCGCCCGCGGGCCCGGCTTTCTCGACGGCGACCTTCATGTCCTTGAAAGACGGGATGTAGGTCGCCACCGGCGCCTCGAGCAGCAACCTGCCCTCCTCGACCAGCATCATCGCGGCCACGGTCGCGATCGGTTTCGTCATCGAATAGATGCGGAAGATCGAATCCTTCGCCATCGGCGCACCCGTTCCGGGGTCCTGCACACCGACCGCTTCCTGGTAGACGACCTTGCCCTGCCGCGCGACCAGCAGCACGGCCCCGGGGATCTTCTTCTTGTCCACCTCCGACTCGAGCCAGGCGCCGATCCGCGCCAGGCGATGCGAGGACATGCCGACTTCCTCGGGCGCGGCCCGTGGCAGGTCTTTCGGCAGGTCCTGCGCCCAGCCCAGCGGCGCGGCAACGAATGCCGCAACGAACAGCATCGGAAACACGCGGAACACACGCTTCGCCTTCATGGATCTCCTCCGTTGTCGCCGCCCTCTTCATATGGTGTAAGGGCCCCGTGGCTCGAACACCGCGTCGGCCGCAGCAGTGTAGAGGCTGGTGCAGAATGCCGGGGGGACACCGCGATGAAATCAGAACGCGATCATCATTTCGCCCGCGCAATCCGCCGGGATCAACTCGCCCGGATCAAGCAGAAGCGGATCCGCGAGCGCGAGGCGCGCAACGCTCGGCTCGGCCTGCCGCCGTTCGGCACCGCCGAGCGCAAACGCCGCGCCGGCGTACTCGCCAATACCGCCACGCCCTGCAGTTGCTGGCTCTGCGGCAATCCCCGACGCCTGTTCGGCGAGCCCACGCCGCAGGAAAAGCGCTGGCCGCGCGACGAGGACGACCCCGCCGAGAAGCCGTGAGCGAGTCGGCCGCGGCTTCTCAATAGCGGTGATAGGTCCCCGATTCGATCTGCGCGCGACTGATCATCCCGTACACCTGGCTGCGCTCGGCCGAGGCGCCGCGCGAGACGATCGCGACGTCGACACGGCTCGCGTCCAGTTGCGCGAGCGCTTCGCGCAGCGTGGCATGCGAATCGACGATCACGAACGGCGGCATCCGGTGCGGCAGCGCCACGGCCGGTGGCCCGGGCGCCGCCCCGGTTCGCGCGTGCCTGGTGTCTTGCACGTGCCGGTCGGCGTGCTGCTCGGTGTGCCGTTCGGCCGCCGGGGCAGCGACCATCTGCCGTGGCGACAGCACCCCCCGTACCGCCCGCCCTTCGACCACCAGGAGCCAGTCGGGGGCGCCGGCCAGCGCCCGCGCAACGGCTTCGTCATCGGCACCGGCCTCGAGCGCCACGAAGCTGCGACTCATCACGGCGGCGACTCCTGTCCGTTCGAGCGCCTGAGCGACCGGGTCGAACCTGAAGTCCAGGCCGCGTGAGCGCAGGATCGCGACGAACATCGGGTCCTGGCGAAACACGACCCGTGCCACGAGCAGCGCCGTGATCACCGCAACCATGCCCGGCATGATCGTGTTCGCGTTTCCGGTGAGCTCGAGAATGGCCATCAACGCCGACAATGGCGCTTGCAGGCTCGCCCCCATCATCGCGACCATGCCGAGCGCGGCATAGAAGCCCGGCTCCGCGCTGGCACCGGGCATGAGATCGTGGCCGATGATCCCGATCGCACCGCCGGCGGTGGCACCCATGACGACCATCGGCCCGATCGAGCCGCCCGGCAAGCCCAGGCCACTACAGGCGATCGTGGCCAGCAGCTTCAGGACCGCGATCAGGAGCAGCGTCGACAGGCCGATGCTGCCGATCAGCGCGAGCTGCACGGTGTCGTAGCCGAGACCCATGATTTCCGGTGCGATCAGTCCGCACAGGCCGCAGAACAGACCGGCCGCCGTGGTGCGCAGCCACAGCGGCCAGTGCCGGAAACGCTCGTCGATGCGCCGCACGCCATGCACGTAGGCTGCGGCCATGCAGCCGATGCTCACGCCGAGCAGCACGATCCAGGGCAGTTCGAATTGCGAGACGAGCTGGAAACCGGGCACGGCGAAGGCCGGATCGTCGCCGTAGACGAGGCGGCTCAACGAGGTCGACGCGAACGCGGCGAGGATCACCGGCGCGAAGCCGAGCAGCGTGTATTCGAGCAGCACGACTTCCATCGCGAAGACGACGCCGGCGATCGGCGTGTTGAACGACGCCGCGATCGCACCGGCAACGCCGCAGGCGACCAGCGTACGGAAGCTGTTGTTCGGCAGCCGCATCCAGCGACCGAGCAGGCTGGCGCTGGCCGCGCCGACATGAATCACCGGCCCCTCGCGACCGACCGAATGGCCCGAGACGATCGACAGCCCGCCGCCGAAGAACTGCAGGGCGGCGTTGCGCCACGGCATCCGTGCCGATCCCGAAGCGAGTTGCACCATCACGTGCACCGGCCCGACCTGGCGGGCGCCGACCGAAACCGCCTGGAACAGCAGGCCGATCACCAGGCCGCCGACCGTCGGCAGGCCGAGCCGCCAGCGCCAGTCGAGCGCTTCGAAGCGCTCGGGATGCGGCATCAGGCCGGCCCATACCGGCACCGCCTCGGTCAGCAGCCGGAAAGCCACGATCACGCTGCCGGTCAGCAGGCCGGCGACCACGCCCAGCAGCGACAAGCCGAGCAAGGCGTCGGAGCGCGCAAGGTAGAGCCTGAACTCGCTGCGCGCCGTGCGCAATGCAACGCGCAGGCGCTTCTTCGGCAAGGATCGGTCAGCCATGGCAGGCGATCTTCCCGCTCGCGAGCCCTCAGTCGCGAAACTCCGGCGACCAGTGCAGCAGCCGCCGCTCGAGCAGCGTGACGATTCCGACGAGCGCGATGCCGACCATCGACAGCAGCGTGACGGCCGCGAACATGTCGGTCGCGTTCAGAGTGGCCAGCGCCGTGATCATCAGGTAGCCCATGCCGGTCGTCGAGCCGACGAATTCGGCGAGCACGACGCCGATCAGCGCGAAGCTGATCGCGTTCGGCAGCGAGGCGAAGGTCCAGGCCGCCGCCGTCGGCACGCGT
>CALLYQ010000009.1 GCA_937858875.1 uncultured Lautropia sp.
GATGGACTTCCTGCTGCAGGAGTTCAACCGCGAAGCCAACACGCTGGGCTCGAAGGCCGCCGCGCTCGACCTGACGAACGCCTCGATCGACCTGAAGCTGCTGGTCGAACAGATCAGGGAGCAGGTGCAGAATCTGGAGTGACGTGCCACAGGGTCCCGAAAGGCCCCTGATCGCCTCGACGCGCGGCGCCGTCAAGTCCTCCCTGCTGCTCCCGCGTTCAGGCGGCGCTGTGCCTCTGGTTCGTCAGGTGGGCTGCAGCACGTCTGGCTCGGCAAGCCACGCGGGGATGTCGCATTGCCCGTTCAAAACGCGCCAGACGTCGATGTGATCGGCTTGCTCGATGTAGAACACGAGCTGCGGATAGCGTTTCAGCCCCCAGGCGCGCAGGCCGGGCAGGTCGAGTTCATGGGCCGAGCGCGGCGAGCCGGTCGCCGGGTGGCGGCCGATATGGGCATATGCCTGCTCCAATGCGTCGATGAAGCCCAGCGCAGCCGCATGGGCCCCCTCGTCCAGGTAGTAAGCAATGGCCTCGTCAACGTCGCGCTCGGCTTGCTCGCGCGGGATGATCGGCTTGACGATCACGCCTTGCCGCGGGAGCGCGTCGTGCTGCTCGCCTTACCGGCATTCGTAGAGGTGCGGGCGACGCGATCGCGCAGCCCCTGAAAGTAGGCGGCATCGGCCGGCCGGGTGGGCACAGTCGCGGCGCCGGCCAGCAGCAGGCCGCGCAGTTGCGTACGGTCCCGGTCGCGGCGGATCAGTTCACGCACGTATTCACTGCTGGTGCCGTAGCCGCGCTCGTTGACCTGCTCGTCCACGAAAGCCTTCAGGCTGTCGGGCAGGGAGATGTTCATCGTGCTCATGGCGGCAACCTAAGAGGGATGGCAAATTTTGACAAGATCGACCTCATTCCACACGTCGCCTTGCCACTCCGATCCATCATGCAGGCCGCGCCAATACCGCCGAGCAGAAGGCCAATATCGAGCTGCTGCGCGCTACTCGATGATCGGTACCGGCTCCCGATCCTCGAACGCCGACTGCACGGCCTCGACGACCCGCAAGGCCAGCGCATGGTCATTCAACAGCGGGTATTCCTTCGCCAGCTTGCCCGACACGCGCCAGCCGTTTTCCCGGATCGCACGAATCATGCGGACAGCGTCCGCGTCGGGCATCTCCAGCACGTCCTTGATGCGCTGCTGAGCGGACTGGAATCGCACCAGGACACGGGCCTCGTCCGCCATTTCGTGGCGGATGGTATGGGCGACGAGCCGGGCCGTGTAGATCGCATGCTCGGTGAGGTCCGGATAGCGCCAGGCGTGGCTGGCGTCCTCGTAGGCGTCGAACACGAAGTTCGAACGCGTCCCATCCTCGTAGGTCTGCATCTGTCCGAATCGGTACGCGGTGTCGTAGCGCCGCATGAAGGGGCGTGAAAACACGTCCAGCACCCGGTCGTATCCGTGGCCGAACTCGCGCACGCCTGTGATGGTCGCCGACACGGGAAGAACCACGCCGGCCGGAATGGCCTCGTCGCGCTGCAAACTGTCGTTGATGAGAAAACGGTGAATGCGCCCGTTGCCGTCGCTCATCGGATGGAGGTAGACGAAGCCGAAGGCGATGGCAGCCGCCCGAGCCAGCCCTTCGCGGCCGCGGGTGGTTCGCTCGAACGTCTTCAGGCCATCCAGCATCCCGTCCAGCGCGGAGAAGTGCGGACCGATGTAGTGGACGATGTCGTCGCGAATCGTCGCCTGGCCAACGAAGACCGGCGATCGCCGCACGCCGAGCCGAAGTGCCGTCTCGCCGAGAATGCCCTTTTGCAGCAAGGCGAGGCTTTCGGTGCCGAGCGGCTCGTCGAGCTTGCCGCAGTGATCGGCCATGACGCGGGCGAAGCGCTTGATGCGATCGGTCTCGTCCGCCTCATGCTCGATCAGGAAACTGGCGCGCGATTCCTTGAGCGTGAGCCACGCTGCAGCGCGCATCAGAGCATCCTCGCCGAACTGGCGATCCAGTTCGGCCAGCGCGACGCAGGGGTCGAACTGCAAGGCCTCGGCAAGGGCCTGCGTGCGCCGGACCAGCGGACAGAAGGCCGGGGTGCCCGGAAGGTTGTCGTTGATCCGCCAGCGCCGGTTGCGGACAGCTTCGGTGCGTGTCAGGCAGGCGTTGCCGGACACTGCATCGACGTAGCTTCCGCGGGTCAGATCCGGGACGTCCAGCCGCTGCCCGGTCAGCCACTCGTAGAAGAAACCCGCGCGGCGGGCGTACCGCCCGAACGGCTCGGCCCGGCACCATTGCTCCAGCGGCTTCGGCCCGCACGCGGCGAACAGCCGTGCAAGGAACTCGAGATGGATCTCCTCGTACTTCAGGCCGAACTCGAAGTGCCCGCTGAAGCTGTCGGCGGGACGGTAGACGGCCGGATACTGATTCTGGACGCGATAAGGTGACTCCCGAACCGAACGAGTCGTGCCGATGACGGACTCGACCCGCAAGGGCTGCACCAGAGCGATGCCGAACTGCGTCTCCAGGGCCTTGAATCCGACCTGCATATTGAATAGATCCGCTTACCGCCAGATCCGCTTACCGCCAGATAAAAACGATGGCAAATTGCCAAAAAACAGAAAAAACGATGACGGACGATCGTCACATAAATCTGGTGAAACGACAAGAAAAACGATGACAGCAGCGCAATTTCGTTGAAAAACGATGCCACCGTCCGGGCTCGATAAGAACGCCGCCGCCGTCAGAAGCGCATCGAAACCGCGCCCGTGACCGAGCCGTCGTCGCCCACGAGCGGCATCCAGCGCCACTTGTCGAACGTGGTGCACGGGTGCGAGATGCCCAGCGCAACGCGGTCTCCCACGCGCGGCCCCGCATCGGCCATGGCACCGGCGTCGAAGCGCAGATAGGCATGCTGGTCGTTCAGTGCATCGACACGCCAGCCGGCCGGCACCGGCTGTGCGGACTGCTGGCCGCGCCGCGCGATCCGCTGGGGGATCGGCATCTCGATGTCGTACGAGATGTCGCGCCGGCCGCAGGTCAGCAACGCCAGCCCCGGCTCGGGCACCGACTGGACCATCGTCCAGACCTCGAGCGCCGGGCGCAGCGAATCGTCGAGGCCCTCGCGCTGCTCGACGAGTTTCAGGTAGCGCGCGTAGTTGCCATGGTCATGCGTGACGTAGCAGCCCGAACGC
>CALLYQ010000010.1 GCA_937858875.1 uncultured Lautropia sp.
GAAGCTCTCGTCGGGCAGCGCTTCGAACAAATCGCCGCGCACGAGATCGACGCGCTCGCCCAGGCCGTGCAATTCGAGGTTCTCGGCGGCCAGCGCCAAAGCAGCCTCGTCGACGTCGCTGCCGATGACCTCGGCCTGAGGAAAACGCAGGGCGGCGAAGACGGCCAGGCTGCCGCCCCCGGTGCACAGGTCGAGCACGCGCGCGGGCCAGCCGGGAGCTTCTCCTGCGGGGGCGCCTGCTGTCGGCGGCGTCGCAAGCCATTCGGGCAACCAGTCGCGCAGCCAGTCCGCCAGGCCATCGCCCAGCGATTCGTCGAGCGCCTCGGCAATCAGCGAGCGCGGCACCAGCGCGCGCGGGTCGGAGCGGAAGCGCAGCCCGCGCAACCAGGCCTCGCCGGTCAGCCAGGCAGCGGGCACGCGCTCGCTGCAACGGCGTTCGATCAGCGCAAGCGCGGCGTCGATCTCGGGGGCGGTCAGCCGGCAGTCGAGCCACTCGTCGAGCTCGTCGGGCGGCAGGTGCAGCGACCACAGCAGCAGCCAAGCCGCCTCGTCGCGCGCATTGTCGGTGCCGTGACCGTAGGCAAGACAGGCCCCCTCGAAGCGGCTGACCGCAAAGCGCAGCAGGTCACGCAGCGTATGCAGCGCGGCGCGTGCGTCGGCGTGGCCCGGACGGGCCCGTTCGAAAGGCGTGATCGTGATCATCGTTCCGGCGAGTGCGTGAGCAGAGCCCGCATCGTACGCCGGTAGATGTTCTTCAGCGGCTCGAGCGCCGCCAGTTCGACGTGTTCGTCGACCTTGTGCACGCTCGCATTCGGCGGCCCCAGTTCGACCACCTGCGGGCAGATCGCGGCGATGAAGCGGCCGTCGGAAGTGCCGCCGGTCGTCGACAGCTCGGTCTCGATTCCGGTTTCGGCGCGGATCGCCACGGCCATCGCCTCGGACAACCCGCCACGCGGCGTCAGGAACGGCAGGCCGGACAGCGACCAGGCGATCGACCAGTCGAGACCGGCTTCGTCGAGGATCGCTTCGACCCGCTGCTTCAGCGACTCGACGGTACTGGCCGTCGAGAAGCGGAAGTTGAAGTCAGCGACCAGTTCGCCGGGCACGACGTTGGTTGCGCCGGTGCCGGCCTGCAGGTTCGACACCTGCCAGGTGGTCGGCGGGAAATATTCGTTGCCGCGATCCCATTCGTTCGCGGCGAGCCGGGCCAGCGCCGGCGCGAACAGGTGGACCGGGTTGCGCGCCAGATGCGGGTACGCGACGTGGCCTTGCACGCCGCGCACGGTCAGCCGGCCCGACAGCGAACCGCGCCGACCGTTCTTGATCATGTCGCCGGTCTGCTGCACCGAAGTCGGCTCGCCGACGATGCAGTAGTCGAGGCGCTCGCCGCGCTCGCGCAGGGCGTCGACGACCAGTACGGTGCCGTCGGTGGCCGGACCTTCCTCGTCGGAGGTGATCAGCAGCGCAATGCGGCCGGCCCATGGCGTGCTCGACGCAAGCAGTTCCTCCACCGCGACAACGAAGGCGGCGATCGAGGCCTTCATGTCGGAAGTGCCGCGCCCGTACAAGCGGCCGTCGCGCTCGGTCGGCACGAAGGGGTCGCTGTGCCAGTGATCGAGCGGCCCCGGCGGCACGACGTCGGTGTGGCCGGCGAAGACCAGCGTCGGCCCGGGCCGCGCGCCGTCGCGAACCGCGCCGTCGCGAACAGCCCAAAGGTTCGTCGTGCCGTTGCGGGCGATCGTTTCGCAGCGAAAGCCCAGCGGCTGCAGGCGATCGATGATCAGTTGCTGGCAGCCGGCATCGTCCGGCGTGACCGACGGGCGGGCGACCAGCGCTTCGAGCAGCGTTCGGACGGCGGTGCTCATCGCCCGCCGTCGCCGAACAGGCTCTCGTAGACTGCCTCGGAAAAACCGACGGCGATCCGGTCCCCATGTTCGACGACCGGCCGCTTGACGAGCGTCGGCTCCTCGAGCATCAGCTCGATCGCACTAGCCTGGTCGACGACCTGCGTGCGGCGGGCCGGATCGAGGCGGCGCCAGGTCAGCCCGCGACGATTCAGCAGCGAATCCCAGGGCACGCGCCCGAGCCAGCCGGAGAGGCGCGTCGCATCGAGGCCGTCGCGGCGAAAGTCGTGCAGCCGGTGCGGGATCTCGCGCGCCCGCAGCCATGCGCGCGCCTTGCGCACCTGATCGCAGTTTTCGATGCCGTAGACGACGATTTCGGACATTCCGGGTTCGAGTCGGGTTTCAGATGTTCAGCAGGAATTCGGAGAACGAAGGACCGTCATGGTCGACCGCCTTCGGCTGGCCGTCTTTTGCGTCGGACGCAGTGGTGGCCGGCGCGCGCGCGGCATCCTCGGTGTCGTTCTCGAGATTCCACAGCAGGTTGGTCGCCGAATCGGCGTTCGACAGCGCATCTTCGCGGCTGATCAGGCCGTCGCGCACCATGCGCGCGAGTTCCTGGTCGAAGCTGCGCGAACCCGGTGCCATGCTCTTTTCGATCGCTTCCTTGATGTCGGTCAGCCGACCCTGTTCGATCAGCTCGGCCACGTGGCGCGTGTTCAGCAGGATTTCCACGGCCGGGATCCGGCTCTCGTCACGGCTGCGGATCAGCCGCTGCGAGATGACGGCCTTCAAGGTCGTGGACAGGTCCGACAGCAATACGTTGCGGTTCTCCGGCGTGTAGAAGCTCACGATCCGGTTCAACGCGTTGTTCGCATTGTTCGCGTGCAGCGTGGCCAGCACCAGATGGCCCGACTGGGCATAGGCGATGGCCGCCGACATCGTCGTCGTGTCGCGGATCTCGCCGATCAGGATGCAGTCGGGCGCCTGGCGCATCGCGTTGCGCAGCGCGATCTCGAGCGATTCGGTGTCGGTGCCGATCTGGCGCTGGTTGACGATCGAGCGCTTGCTGCGAAAGATGAATTCGATCGGGTCTTCCAGCGTGAGGATGTGCCCCGATTTCTGCTCGTTGCGCCGGTCGAGCATCGCGGCGAGCGTCGTCGACTTGCCCGATCCGGTCGCACCGACCACGAGCACCAGCCCGCGCTTCTCCATCACCAGATTGCCGAGCACCGGCGGCAGGTGCAGCGATTCGAGCGCGGGAATCTCGGCCGGGATCAGGCGGATCACCGCCGCCGGCGTGCCGCGCTGGCGAAACACGTTGATCCGGAAGCTGCCGACGTCTTCGAGCCCGTAGCCGAGGTTCAGCTCGTTGCGCTCTTCGAATTCCGCCCAGCTCCTCGGGTCGACGATCTCGCACAGCAGTGCGGCGATCGCGCGCGCATCCATGCGATGCGAATTCACCTGCACGGTCACGCCGCTGATCTTCAGCTGCACCGGGGAGCCGGGCGACAGGAACAGGTCCGAGGCCTTCTTTTCGGCCATCAGCCGCAGCAGTCGCTCCATCATCGCCATCGGTGCTCGCCTCCCGATCCTTGCCGCCGGCTCAGTCGCCGCGCAGCAGTTCGTTGATCCCGGTCTTTGCCCGCGTGCGGGCGTCGACCCGCTTGACGATGACCGCGCAATACAGGTTGACCTTGCCGTCGGCCGACGGCAGCGTTCCAGGCACCACGACCGAGCCCGAGGGCACGCGGCCGTACAGCACTTCGCCACTCTGCCGGTCGTAGATCTTCGTGCTCTGGCCGATGAACACGCCCATCGACAGCACCGAGTTCTCTTCGACGATCACGCCCTCGACGACCTCCGAACGCGCGCCGATGAAGCAGTTGTCCTCGATGATGGTCGGATTGGCCTGCAGCGGCTCGAGCACGCCGCCGATGCCGACTCCGCCGGACAGGTGGACGTTCTTGCCGATTTGCGCGCAGGACCCGACGGTGGCCCAGGTATCGACCATCGTGCCTTCGTCGACATAGGCGCCGATGTTCACGTACGACGGCATCAATACGACGTTGCGGGCGATGTACGCGCCGCGCCGGGCGACGGCCGGCGGTACGACGCGGAATCCGCTGTCGGCGAAGCGCGCGGCGTCCCAGCCGTCGAACTTCGTCGGCACCTTGTCGTACCAGTCGAGCCCGCCCGAGCGGATCGGCACGTTGTCGGCGAGGCGAAACGACAGCAGCACCGCTTTCTTGATCCACTGGTGAACGGTCCATTCGCCGTCGAGCTTCTCGGCGACGCGCAGCTCGCCGCTGTCGAGCCGGGCGATGACCTGCGCGACGGCGTCGCGAATTTCGGCGGGCGCCGCCGTCGGCGACAGCTCGGCGCGGGCTTCCCAGGCCTGCTCGATGATGGTGCGAATCTGGCTCATGTTGGTGCTCGGTGGGGGCGGCGCCCGCGGCGCCCTGGCTCAGCCGGAAACGAAGCTCCGGATGCGTTCGACGGCCTCGATGCAGCGCTCGAGCGGTTCGACCAGGGCCAGTCGCACGAATCCGGCTCCCGGATTGCGGCCCTCGTGTTCGCGGGCCAGGAAGGAACCCGGCAGGCTCAGCACATTATATTGACGCAGCAGCTCGCGGCAGAACCTCTGGTCGTCGCCGCCGGGCACGCCGGCCCACAGGTAGAAGCCGGCCTGCGGCCTCGTCGCGTGCAGCACCGAGGCAATCACCGGAGTCACCGCCTCGAACTTCTCGCGGTACATGCGCCGGTTCTCCCGCACGTGCGCCTCGTCGTTCCACGCGGCTGCCGACGCGGCCTGGAAGGTCGGGCTCATCGCGCTGCCGTGGTAGGTCCGGTACAGCAGGAAGCGTTCGAGCAGTGCCGCGTCGCCGGCCACGAAACCCGAGCGCATGCCGGGGACGTTCGAACGCTTCGACAGGCTCGAGAACATGACGAGGCGCTCGAAGCCGCGTCCCAGTTGCTGCGCGGCCTGCAGCGCCCCCATAGGCGGCGCGGATTCGTCCTGGTAGATCTCGGAGTAGCACTCGTCGGAGGCGATCGTGAAGCCATGGCGATCGGAGAGCGCGAACAGCCGCTGCCATTCGTCGAGCGGGATCACGCTGCCGGTCGGGTTGCCCGGCGAGCAGACGTAAAGGAGCCGGGTGCGCGACCAGACCGCTTCCGGTACCGCATCCCAGTCGCAGCGAAAGCCGTTCGCCGCCGCCTGCTCGACGAACCAGGGTCGGGCGCCGGCCAGCAGCGCCGCGCCTTCGTAGATCTGATAGAAGGGGTTCGGGCAGACGACCCAGCCGCCGCCGCGCGGATCGATCGTCGCCTGCGCGAACGCGAACAGCGCTTCGCGCGAACCGTTGACCGGCAGCACCTGCGATCGCGCATCGATGCCGGCCAGCCCGTAGCGGCGCTGCAGCCAGGCGGCGATCGCCGTTCGCAAGGCCTCGAAACCGGCGGTCGGCGGGTAGCTCGACAGGCCGTCGAGCGAGGCAGCGATCGCATCGCGGATCAGCGCGGGCGTCGGGTGACGCGGCTCGCCGATCGAAAGGTTCAACGGCCGATGTGCGGGTGAGGCTTCGACGCCGTCGAGCAGGCGGCGCAAACGTTCGAACGGATACGGTTGCAGGCGATCCAGTGCGGGATTCAAAAGCGCCCCTAACTACTTGAATGGTTTATGTATTCAGTTGTAACTTAAGGTGTCGCTTTAAACAATACACTTTAAGTTGAGCACCCAGCTTCCTAGCCGCGCGTGCTGCGCTCCGACGGAAAGTGGTCGAGTTCGACGCGCGGCGCCTGTTTCCAGCCGCGCTTGCAATGTTCGGCAACGACCGTGGTGAAGATGCCGCCGCGCACGTACCACTTTGCGGTGACCCGCATGAACCGGGGTTTCGTGGCAGCCACCATCTCGTCGAGCAAGCGGTTCGTGACCGCCTCGTGGAAGACGCCCTGGTCGCGAAACGACCACATGTACAGCTTCAGTGCCTTCAGTTCGAGATTGCGGCGATCCGGGATGTAGTCGATGACGATCGTGGCGAAGTCGGGCTGCCCGGTGAGAGGGCACAGGCAGGTGAACTCGGGGATCTCGATATGGACGAGATAGTCGCGCTCGGGCGCCGGATTGGCGAAGGTCTCGAGCGTAGTGGAAGGCTTCGATGGCATGAAATCGGACGGGCTGGGCGGTGCCTGGCCGGAGGTCCGACGGGCTGCCGGAGGCCCGGCCGGCAGGCGGGAGGCGGGTGCTATTATACGGAGCGTCAAAAAGCCGCTCCGAGCGGCTTTCGCGTTTTCGCGCGACCCGTTGCCGCCCCCGCGACCCGAGTGTCCATCCCGGCCGCACGTGCCGGCCGCGCCGGCGCAGCGCGGCCACGGGCCTGGCGCGGGTTGCCTTCCGTTCGTCGCAGGACCGTCGCGTGCGCCTGAAGCAGATCAAACTCGCCGGATTCAAATCCTTCGTCGATCCGACCGCCTTCGACGTGCCGAGCCAACTGGTCGGCGTCGTCGGGCCGAACGGCTGTGGCAAGTCGAACATCATGGACGCTGTGCGCTGGGTGCTCGGCGAGTCGCGCGCATCGGAACTGCGCGGCGAGTCGATGCAGGACGTGATCTTCAACGGTTCGGCCGAACGCAAGCCGGCGGTGCGCGCCTCGGTCGAACTCGTCTTCGACAACGCACTCGGCCGCATCGGCGGCAACTGGGGCCAGTACGCCGAGATTTCGGTCAAGCGCGTGCTGACGCGTGACGGGCAGTCCAGCTATTTCATCAACAACCAGTCGGTGCGCCGGCGCGACGTCCACGACATGTTCCTGGGCACCGGTCTGGGGCCGCGCGCCTACGCCATCATCGGCCAGGGGATGATTTCGCGGATCATCGAGGCGCGCCCCGAAGAAGTGCGCGTATTCCTCGAAGAGGCCGCCGGCGTCTCCAGGTACAAGGAACGGCGTCGCGAGACCGCCAACCGGCTCGCCGACACTCGCGAGAACCTGGTACGCGTCGAGGACATCCAGCGCGAGCTCGGCGGCCAGATCGAGCGGCTCGAGCACCAGGCCGAGATCGCGCGCAGATTCCGGGAGCTCGAAGCCGAGCGCGAGCGTCGCCAGAAGCTGCTGTGGCTGCTGCGCCGCGACGAAGCCGAGACCGAACGACAGCGGTTCGCTGCCCAGGGCGCCGAGGCGCAGGCGCAGCTCGACGCACGCGTGGCCGAGCAGCGTGCGATCGAAGCCGAGATCGAGAGCATCCGCGAAGCGCATTACGCGTCCGGCGACACCGTCCACGCCGCGCAGGGCGCCTATTACGAAGCCAACGCCGGCGTCGCCCGGATCGAAGGCGAGATCCGGCTCGTGACTCAGACGCAAGGGCAGCTGCGCGAGCGGCTCGACGGCGTTC
>CALLYQ010000011.1 GCA_937858875.1 uncultured Lautropia sp.
CCCCCGTAGGGGCCGACCATGTTGGCGTAGGCAGGGCTCGTTTCGCCGACGTAGGCGCCGGGTGCTTCGGCGACGAGCCGGGTCGCCGAATCGAAGACATGATCGCCGCCGGCGCACTCATGGCCGGTGTCGGCCCTTTGCGTTGCCTGCGCGGTGTCGAATCGGTTCTGGTGTTCGGTAGTCATCGTGCCATTGTCGCGCAAGTGGCCCGCGCACTCGCCAGCTACGCAGCGACCGAACCGAAGTCCTCCTCCCCCCGCTCCTCGCCCAGAAAGCCCCCGCTCTGATGGCGCCACAGACGGGCATAGATGCCGTTCCTCGCCAGCAATTCGGCGTGGGTGCCCTGCTCGACGATCCGGCCGTGCTCCATGACGATCAGGCGATCCATCGCGGCGATGGTGGACAGTCGATGCGCGATGGCGATCACCGTCTTGCCGGCCATCATCTCGTTCAGGCTTTCCTGTATGGCCACCTCCACCTCGGAATCCAGCGCGCTCGTGGCTTCGTCGAGCAGCAGGATGGGCGCGTTCTTCAGCATGACGCGAGCGATCGCGACGCGCTGGCGCTGGCCGCCCGACAGCTTGACACCGCGCTCGCCTACCAGCGTGTCGTAGCCGCTGCGGCCCTTCGGGTCGCTCAGTTGCCGGATGAACTCGTCGGCCTGCGCACGGACGGCGGCGGCGCGGATCTCGACATCGCTGGCGTCGGGCCTGCTGTAGGCGATGTTGTCGCGGATCGAGCGGTGCAGCAGCGACGTATCCTGCGTGACCATGCCGATCGCACCGCGCAGGCTTTCCTGCGTGACCCTCGAGATGTCCTGTCCGTCGATGCGTATCCGGCCGCTGTCCAGGTCATGAAAGCGCAGCAGCAGGTTGATCAGCGTCGACTTGCCCGCGCCCGATCGACCGACCAGGCCGATCTTCTCGCCGGGCCGCACCGTCAGGCTCAGGCCGTCCAGCACCTGGCGCTCGCCGCCGTAGTTGAACGAGACCTCGTCGAACGCCACTTCGCCGCGCGTGACTTGCAGCGCAGCCGCGTCGGGAGCGTCCTGGACCGCGACGGGTCGCGTGAGCGTGGCGATTCCGTCCTGCACCGTGCCGATGTTCTCGAACAGGGAGGTCATCTCCCACATGATCCAGTGCGACAGGCCGTTGACGCGCAGGGCCATCGCCGTGACCGCGGCCACCGCGCCGGTTCCGATCTCGCCACCGTGCCACAGCCACAGCGCATAGCCGCCCGAAGCGAAGATCAGCAACGATACCAGCGCCTGGTTGACGATCTCGAACCGGCTGACCAGCCGCATCTGGCGATAGCCGGTTTCCTTGAAATCCTCCATCGCCGCGCGCGCGAACTGGGCCTCGCGCCTGGTGTGCGAAAACAGCTTGACCGTAGTGATGTTGGTATAGGCGTCGGTGACCCGGCCGGTCATCGACGAACGGGCGTGTGCCTGTTCCTGCCCGACCTTGCCCAGGCGCGGTACGAAATACAGCATGGCCAGACCGAAAAGCGTAATCCAGCCGACGAAGGGCAGCATCAGACGCAGATCGAAGCCGGCCGCCAGCGCGAGGATCGTGACGAAGTAGACGCCGAGGCCCAGCACGATCTCGCAGAAGGTCATCAGCACTTCGCGCACGGCCAGCGCCGTCTGCATGACCTTCGTCGTGACACGGCCGGCAAACTCGTCGGAAAAGAAGGACAGGCTCTGGCGCAGCATCAGCCGATGGAAATCCCAGCGCAGCCGCAGCGGCAGATTGATGGCCAGCCCCTGGTGCTGCACCATCGTGCGCAGCGTCACCAGGCCGACGCTGGCCACCAGCACGATCGTGATGCTCCACAGCACCCGGCGCTCGTGCGCCGAGGCGGGCGCGCCGGCCTGCCAGGTCGCGAGCAAATCCACCACCTGCCCGAGGAACGCGAACAGCCAGGCTTCGTAGACGGACACGGCGGCGCTGAGTAGGGCCAGCGCGGCAACGTGGCGCCGCGAGCCGCGCGTGCATGCCCAGAGGAAGGAGAACAGGCCCTTGGGCGGCCGGGGCACTTCCTCGGGCGGAAAGGGATCGACGAGACCTTCGAACCAACGAAGCAAGGTAGCCTCACTGCGGTGCGGTGAACACTATCGGCGACTGCCGCCGTCGGCACGCGTAGCGCGAAGCGCGTCGACAACCAGCGAAAAGGCCGGCGAAGGTTGCCGCCGGCTCGGGTAGTACAGAAAGTACCCGGCGAACGGGGGGCACCAATCCTCCATCACCCGGACGAGCCTGCCTTCGTCGATGTGTGGAACGAACTCCTCTTCCGGCAGCCATGCGACGCCCAGCCCCGCCAGCGCCGCATCGACGATGTTCGGCGAAGTGTTGAACGTGAGCTGGCCATTGACGCGCACGTTCGACCGGCGGCCGCGCTTCTGGAAATCCCAGACGAAGAGTCCGCCGCCGGCCTGCATGCGCATGTTGATGCAGTTGTGCTTCGTCAGGTCCTGCGGGCTCTTCGGCTTCGGATGCGCTGCGAAGTACACCGGCGAAGCGGCCACCGCCATGCGCAGCCGCGGCCCGATCGGCAGCGCAATCATGTCCTTGTCGATCGTGTCGCCCAGCCGCACTCCGGCATCGAAGCGGTCCGCCACGATGTCGCGAAAGCCGTAGTTCACGTCGAACTCGATCCTGATGTCGGGATACTCGAGCAGCAGCGGCGTGAGCCTGGGCAGCAGCGTCGTTCGCAGCACATGGTCTCCGCAGGTGATCCGGACGGTTCCCGCGGGCTTGTCGCGCATCTCCGTCAATCCTTCCAGCTCCGCGGCGATCTCGTCGAAGCGGTGACCGATCGCCTCCAGCAGACGCTCGCCCGCAACGGTGGGCGAGACGCTGCGCGTGGTGCGCGTAAGCAGTCGGATCTGTAGCCGGGTCTCCAGCCCGCTGATGGCCTGACTGAGCGCCGACTGCGTGAGGCCCAGCAGCGCCGCCGCGCGGGTGAAGCTGCCTTCCCGCGCAACGGCGACGAAGTACAGGAGATCGTTGAGGTTGCGTCTGACCATGAACGGAGTTTCTCATGCGGATGGATTAGCCACCCTTATATGTTCTTTAAGCATTCATTAGCTAGTCAAGGACCGGCTTCGTCTCCGATGCCAACTGGGCGATATCCATGCAGGCATTCGAGCGGGCCGAATCGGCAATGGGGCTGTTGCTGGGGGGCGGCATTGCCCTCTGGTCGTCCTGGATGCTGGGCTCCTGGCTGGGCCTTTATTTCGGCAACGCCATCGAGGACCCGGTGAGCCTGGGCCTGGACATGGTGATGGGCTGCTTCCTGTTGGCCATGGTGCTCTGCGGACAGAAGAGCCTGCGCACCTTGGTCATATGGGTAGTGGCGGCTGGCTCGTCACTGATGGCCTGGCGGTATCTGCCGGACAACAGCCATGTCGTCGTGGCTGCACTGGCAGGCGGTGTCCTGGGCGCGTTCTGGATGGAGAAAAGGCCATGAGCATCGAAACATCGGCTATCGGCACGCTGGTCATCGTTCTGGCCATGGCGGTCGTGACCCTGGTAACCCGCTGGGGCGGGATTTTCATCATGTCGTTCGTTCCGATCGGGCACAGGGTTCAACAGTTCATCAGCGCCATGTCCGGCTCGGTGCTGGTGGCGCTTCTGGCCCCGCTGGCCGTGGATGGCGATCACGGTGCCCGATCGGCTTTGCTGGTCACGGCCGCCACCATGCTGCTGCTGAAGAAGCCGCTGCCAGCGATTGCAGCTGGCGTCGCAGCAGCGGCATCGTTCCGGCAGCTGTTTCCGCTACTCGGTGCCTGACGCCGGCTGTTTTCCGCTCATAGACTGGACACCTCGAGCGCCGGATAGTCGACGTAGCCTTCGGCTCCGCCGCCGTAGAAGGTCGCGCGTTCGTAGGAGTTCAGGGCGGAGCCGCGGCGTGCGCGATCGGGGAGGTCGGGGTTGGCGATGAACAGACGTCCGAACGCGATGGCGTCGGCTCGGCCTGCCTCGATGGCGACCGCTGCCGTCTCGGGCCTGTAGTTTCCCGCCGCGATCAGGACATTCGGCCAGTGCGCTCGGAACAGCTCCGATGCAAAGGGCACGTTCTGATGATCGACTTCTGCTCCGCCCGCACCGCTGGCACGCGGCTCGATCAGGTGCAGATAGGCCAGGTCCAGGCGAGCGAGGCGCCCTATCAAGTGGGTGTACAGCGGCAGGGGTTCGTCCTCGCCGCTGCCGTTGGCCACACCGAAGGGCGAGAGGCGAATACCGACGCGATCGGCACCGAACACGGCCGACACCGCCTCGGCGACCTCGAGCACGATGCGGCCGCGGTTCTCGATCGAACCACCGTAGTCATCGGCGCGCTGGTTGCTGCGGCTTGGCAGGAATTGCTCCAGCAGGTACCCGTTGGCTGCATGGATCTCCACGCCGTCGAAACCGGCCTGCCGCGCGTTGCGCGCCGCCTGGGCGTAGTCGGCGATCACCGCGGCGATCTCTGCCCTTTCCAGCGCCCGTGGCGTCTCGAACGGCGCCCGATCGAAGTTCGCCGTAAACGTGTTGCCGGGGGCTGCGATGGCCGAAGGCGCCACCGGGCGTTCGCCGCCCAGAAGCGACGAATGGGAGATGCGGCCGACGTGCCACAACTGTTGGAAGATCAGTCCGCCCTTGTCGTGCACGGCTTGCGTGACGGCCTTCCAGCCCTCGATCTGCGCCTCGCTGTGGATGCCCGGCGTGGCGGGCATGCCCTGGCCGGTCGGAGAGATCTGCGCACCCTCGGTGATGATCAGTCCGCCGCGCGAGGCGCGCTGACGGTAGTACTCCACGTTGAGCGCGTGCGGCACGTTGCCTGGCTGGGCCGCGCGCATCCGGGTGAGCGGCGCCATCACCAGGCGATGCGACAGCGTCAGTGCGCCGAGCTCGAGAGGAGAAAACAGGGTTCGAGTCATTTCGATGATCCTCATGTGGAGTTGCCGGTCGTGCCGCGTCGCCATGTGTTTGGGCTAACGCAGCTTCGAGTTGCTGCACCGATGCCGGTGCGATCGTTGTGTGGTGATTGTCGTGTGGACATTGCGCGATCAACCGATGTCGAATTCCACCGGAACGGCAAGCGCCGACCGTATTCCCGATGTCTCGCTGGAAGCCGCCAGCCGCTTCGTGGCGGCTGCCGGTCTCGTCGTCGAGGAGGTCACGAACGCCCGCCTGCGCGGGCACGTCGCGCTCGGCGAGCATCACTTCACGCCGTGGGGCGTGGTCCATGGCGGCGTGTACGCCACGATCGTCGAAAGCGCCGCGAGCATCGGCGCCAGCCACGCGGTCGTCGGGCGCGGCGAGTTCGCGGTGGGCGTGCACAACGCCACCGACTTTCTGCGGCCGAGCACCGGCGGACGCGCGTCGGTCGATGCCGAAGCGCTGCACCAGGGGCGCACGCAGCAACTGTGGCAGGTCGTCATCACCGACGACGCAACGAACAAGGTGCTCGCCCGCGGCCAGCTGCGGCTGCAGAACGTTCCGCTTCCGGCGACGCCTGCCGCATCGGGTCCTGCCGGCCTGCACGCGAGGAATTGAGATGGCCGAGCGCGAAACCGTCGTTCGCTGGCGCGACCCGCAGCAAGGACTGGCGTTGCTGCCCCGCACGGACGGCATCGACTACCTGCGGATGATGGCCGCCGGCGAAGTGCCGGCCGCGCCGATGGCCGGCCATATCCGGATGGAACTCGTCGAGGTCGAGCGCGGCTCGGTGACCTTCCGCTGTCATCCCGACGAGTCGCATTTCAACCCGCTGGGCGCCGTGCACGGGGGACTCGTCTGTACGCTGCTCGACTCGGCGCTCGGTTGCGCCGCACATACGACGCTGCCTGCCGGCACCGGCTACACGTCGATCGAGATCAAGATCAACTATTTGAGACCGGTCACCGCGGACAGCGGACCGTTGACCTGCATGGGCCGCGTCACCAAGGAAGGTCGCCGGGTGAGCTTCGCCGAAGGCGAGGTGCGGGACAAGACCGGCCGATCGGTCGCGACGGCTTCCGGAAGCCTGTTGATCTTTCCGCTCGACAGCCCACGGGAGCCCGGCTCGCGGTAAGCGGGCGAGCAGCAATTCGCGCCTGCAGCTTGGCTCTGCTCAAGAGGTAGGACTTTCACCTATGAAGTAACGTGCCATCCCCGGCGGAACCCAGCGGCCGCCGGAAGCGGTCTGCTGGAATGACAGGTCATCGTCACCTTCGGCTGCGCCACCCAAGCTTCGGATGCGCAGACGCAAGAGCGATTGCTGCCTCGACAGACTCCCGAAACCGATCGCCGAGGCCCTTCTGCTGCTCCTCGTAGTGTGAAACCTGCTCGAGGAGCTCATCCTGCGCTCCTCGAGGAAGCGAACCGGTTTCACCGCGTGAGGCGGCGCGCTGCTTCAAAGACCTCTTCCGCAGGAATGAGCTTCGCTTCACCCCGCTCGTACCTCACGATGCGCTCCGCGATCTCGGCTTCCCACGCAGCCTGAACGTCCGGATCAGCGTCGCGCTCGACCGACTCGAACAACTCCTGCGCCAACTGCGCCCGCTCCTCGATGGTGAGCTGTTGGGCCTTCATGGAGAGTTCGTCGAGCAAGGCAGACATGGGGTTGCTCCAGCGAGGCAGATGCCCAAAGTTTACGCCGAGGCTATACGTTGGCCTCGAAGCAAGTGGCGCTCACCCGCCCGGCTGCGGCGCAACGACGAGCAGCGTCTCTCCCGTCGCCACCAGTTTCTCCGCGCCGTCGGCCTGCGCATACAACTCGCTGGCAGTGAAGATCTGCGTGCGACCGGGCTTGACCACGCGGGCCCGCGCGATGAAGCGTTCGCCGACGGCCGGACGCAGGCAGTTCACCGAGTAGTGGGAGGCCAGCACGCGGCCGGCCAGCGTTGCCGCCGCGAAGCCGCATGAGGTGTCGATCAGCGCCCCGAGCAAGCCCGCGTGCAGATAGCCGGCATACTGCCCCACGTCGGGCCGCCACGGCATCGCGATCGTGACGGCGCCCGGCTCCGCGGCGACGACCTCGATACCGCACCAGCGATTGAACGCGGCGCTTGCATTGATCGCGCGGATGCGCGCCAGCACTTCTTCAGATTCGTTCATCGAAGACTCACTCCACGAAACGCGATGCTCCAGTCTGCTGGTGACCCCAGCGAGAGCCGATCCCGGATAAGCTTCGACCATGCCTCGCCGCCCCGAGAACCTGTTCGCGCAATATCACGCACACGTCTATTTCGATGCCGAGACGGTGGCGCAAGCGCGCGCGTTGTGCCGGCTCGCCGGCGAACGCTTCGGGATCCGGGTCGGGCGCATGCACGAGCGCCCGGTCGGACCGCACCCGCACTGGAGTTGCCAGCTCGCCTTCGACAGCACGCAGTTCGACGGCGTCATTGCCTGGCTCCACGAGAACCGCAACGGGCTCGACATTCTGGTCCACGGCGTGACCGGCGACGATCTCGAAGATCACACGGCCCATGCGTCGTGGCTCGGCAAGGAATCGACGCTGAAACTCGAGATGTTCAGCCGCCGGGGCTGAACCGCTCAGTCCGGAAACGGCGCGAGATAGACGCCCGGCTCGGCCGACAGCCCCTGCTTGACCAGCCGCGACTTCCGGTCGGCCAGCACTTCCTCGCGCCCGGCCTCGATCGCCTCGAGCAACTGGCGCGCCACGTCATCGGGCTGCGACTTGTGCGCTTCGACCTGGCGCGCGAGACCGGTATCGATGAAACCGGCGTGCAGGCCGACGACCAGGGTCTGCTGGGCCCGAAGCTGCGTGCGCAGGACGTTCGTGAAACTCCACGCGGCGGCCTTCGACGAGGCATAGACGCCGATGCGATCGGTGGCGGTCCACGCCGCCACCGACAGGATGTTCGCGACAGCGCCGCCGCCGTTCGCGGCGAGCACCGGAGCGAAGGCCTGGCTCATGCGGATGAGGCCGTAGTAGTTCGTCTCGAAGATCCTGCGGGCCGTCTCGATCGTTTCCCCGGACAGGAAGCCCATCGATCCGCCGATCCCGGCGTTGTTGACCAGCAGTTGCGTGTCCTGGCACTGCGCCGCCGCCGCGGCCACTTGCCCGGCGTCGGTCACGTCGAGCCGGATCGGCACGACGCCCGGCAGCTCGATCTGTTCCGGATTCCTTGCGCCGGCGTAGACCTTGCGGGCCCCGGCGTCGAGCAGTGCTTGCGCGATCGCGAGACCCAGTCCGCGATTGGCGCCGGTCACGAAAGCCACGCTTCCTCGTATGTTCATCTCGGTATTCCCTTCGACGTCGGATGTCGCTCGTTCGGAAGACCGTCGGACCGGCAGGCCCGACGCTTGTCGACCGCTACCGGGTCAGCAGGCCCGACAGACGCTTCGCGATGATCGTCTCGGCTTCCTGCATGATCCGGTCGATCAGCGCCTTGACGGTCGGCACGTCATCGATCAGCCCGGCGACCATGCCGCAGGACCAGGCGCCGGCATCCATGTCTCCGTCCTTCATCACGCGCGGATAGACGCCGCCGACCTCGTCGACGATGTCGGCGAACGTGATGTCGGCGCCGAGCCGCTGCTCCTTCTCGAGCAGTCGCCGCACGCCGGCGTTGTCGAGCACCCGTTCCGTGTTGCGCAGCGGGCGCATGACCAGCCGCGTGTCGAGTTCGGTCGCCTCGACGATCGCGCGCTTGACGTTCTCGTGGACCGGCGCCTCCTGCGTTGCGATGAAGCGCGTGCCCATGTTCATGCCTTCGGCACCCAGCGCCAGCGCGGCGACCAGGCTGCGGCCGTCGGCCATGCCGCCGGAGGCGACGAACGGAATCTTCAGCTCGTCGGCGGCGCGCGGCAACAGGATGAAGTTCGGCACGTCGTCCTCGCCGGGATGGCCGCCGCATTCGAAGCCGTCGACGCTGATCGCATCGCAACCGATGCTCTGGGCCTTCAGCGCATGCCGCACCGACGTGCACTTGTGGATGACCTTGATGCCGGCCTCGTGCAGATGCCCGATCCACTGCTGCGGATTGTTGCCGGCGGTCTCGACGATCCTGACGCCGCCATCGATGATCGCGCGGATGTAGCCCGGGTAGTCGGGTGGATTGCGCGCCGGCAGAAAGGTGAGATTGACGCCGAAGGGCTTGTCGGTCATCGACCGGCAGCGCGCGATTTCATCGGCCAGCGCTTGTGCCGTGGGTTGCGTCAGCGCGGTGACGATGCCCAGGCCGCCGGCATTCGATACCGCGGCCGCGAGCTCGGCGAATCCGACGAAATGCATGCCGCCCTGGATGATCGGGTGCTCGATGCCGAAAAGTTCGGTGATTCGTGTCTTCATTGACTGCCTTCCTTCTGCGTTCTCTGGTCTGGAGTTGATGTGGACGCGGCGCATGCGCGCCGCACGGAGATCTCAGGCCGTCGATTCGATTCCGGGCCGACGAACCGGCAGTCGGCCGCCTGGCGATCAACCCGCCGACGGCTTGCGCCTTTCGACGAAAGCCCGCACGGCTTCGGCGTGGTCCTCGGTTCCGGCGGAGGCCACCAGGCGCTCGGCCTCCCGGTCCAGCGCGTCGCCGAAGTTCAGCTTCAGCGCATCGTCGAGGTTGTCCTTGATCAGGCCGAAGACGGCCGTCGGGCCCTGCGCCAGTTCGCGTGCGAGCGCGAAGGCCTCGTCGTGCAGCCGCTCGTCGGGCACGACGCGGTTCACCAGCCCCAGCAGTTCGCAGCGCCGCGCATCGACGCGCGCGGACAGCAGCATCATCTCGCGGGCGCGGCCGGTACCGACGAGCCGGCTCAGCAGCCAGTTGATCCCGTAATCGCCGCTCAGGCCGATCTTCGCGTAGCCGGTCGTGACGAACGCCGATTCGGCGGCGATGCGGAGGTCGCAGGCCAGCGCGATCGACAGCCCGGCACCGGCGGCCGGCCCCGGAAGCGCGGCAAGCGTCGGCTTGCGGAGCGCGACCAGCGCCCCGGTCAGCCGGCGCTGGCGATCCTGCAGCCGAGCGACC
>CALLYQ010000012.1 GCA_937858875.1 uncultured Lautropia sp.
ATCATCGGACGCGACCTGGAGCTGATGCGCGCCGCCGGCGCCCTGTTCGTGCGGCTGTCGGCAGACGCGCGCCGCCTGCGCCCGCTCGAAGTCATCGACGAGTTCGACCGGCACCTGCACGACGAGCTCGACCTGATCCGCGAAGCCTCGAACGCCACGCAGCTGCGCCGCAACTTCGCGCGCTCGCACCTGCTGCGCGTGCCCGAGATGCTGTGGGACTGGTGCTCGACCGAAGTGCTGACGATGGAGCGCATGCACGGGATTCCGATCGGACAGGTCGAGCGGATGCGAGCCGCCGGAATCGACCTGAAGAAGCTGTCGCGCGACGGCGTCGAGATCTTCTTCACGCAGGTGTTCCGGCACGGCTTCTTCCACGCCGACATGCACCCGGGCAACATCCTGGTCGGCGCCGCCGGCCCCGACTTCAACCGCTACATCGCGCTCGACTTCGGCATCGTCGGCACGCTGTCGGACTTCGACAAGGATTACCTGGCGCAGAACTTCCTGGCCTTCTTCCGGCGCGACTACCGGCGAGTCGCCGAACTGCACGTCGAATCGGGCTGGGTGCCTGCCACGACGCGAATCCAGGAGCTCGAAGGCGCGGTGCGCGCCTGCTGCGAACCGGTGTTCGACCGGCCGCTCAGGGAAATCTCGCTCGGGCTCGTGCTGATGCGGCTGTTCCAGGCTTCGCGACGCTTCAACGTCGAGATCCAGCCGCAGCTGGTGCTGCTGCAGAAGACGCTGCTGAACATCGAGGGCCTGGGCCGGCAGCTCGACCCCGAACTGGACTTGTGGATCACCGCCAAGCCGATCCTCGAGCGATGGATGCGCGAGCAGATCGGCTTCGAAGGCTTCCGCGAGCGGATTCGCCAGGAGTCGGTGCGCTGGCCGCGGCTGATACCCGAGCTCCCGCGGCTGCTGCACGACGCGTTGGCGCGCCAGGCGCACCCGGTTCAGGATCCGGCGCTGCGGCTGCTCGCGCAACTGATCGACGAGCAGAGGCGCACGCGGCGCTGGCTGGTGGCCGGCTCGCTACTGGCCGGTACGCTTGTGGCGCTGGCCGCGCTGGCCTTGCACCAGGGCGTGGTCTGACAGCCACAGTCTTCGCTCGATAGCTCTATATAATCGCGCGCGCCCGGCCCGTCCGGATTCGCGCGGACCGGCGGTCCGCGCACCGCCCACCCCGAACCATCTTCCCCGAAATGCTGCTGAACCTCGTCATCGCGTACCTGGTCCTGTCGATCGCGATCGGCCTTTACGCGGCGACCCGCGTCCACGACTCGCGCGACTACATCACCGCCGGCCGCAACCTGCCGATGCCGATCGTCATCGCCATGGTGTTCGCCACCTGGTTCGGCGCCGAAACGGTACTGGGCATTTCGGCGACCTTCCTCGACGAAGGCTTTCGCGGGCTGATCTCCGATCCGCTCGGCGCCTCGCTGTGTCTGGTGCTGTTCGGACTGGTGTTCGCCCGACCGCTGTACCGGATGAACCTGCTCACGCTGGGCGACTACTTCCGCGTGCGCTACAACCGCGGTACCGAGCTCGTGCTGTCGATCTGCATCGTGCTCTCCTACCTGGGCTGGGTCGCAGCACAGGTCACCGCGTTGGGCCTGGTCTTCAACGTGCTGTCGGCCGACGCCGTCTCGACCAGGCAGGGCATGATGATCGGTGCCGGCGTCGTGCTGACCTACACGCTGTTCGGCGGCATGTGGTCGGTCGCGATCACGACCTTCGTGCAGATGATCGTCATCATCGTCGGCCTGTTGCTGGTCAGCGGCTATGCCGCGGACCAGGCCGGCGGCATCGGCACGGTGATCGCCGCCGCGCACGCCGAGGGCAAGTTCGAGTTCCTGCCCAGGCTCGATTTCGTCGACATGGTCGGCTGGATCGCCGCGCTGTTCACGATGATGCTCGGTTCGATCCCGCAGCAGGACGTGTTCCAGCGCGTCAACTCGTCGAAAAACGAAAAGATCGCGGTATGGGGCACGACGCTGGGCGGCATCGGCTATTTCTTCTTCGCGGCGGTGCCGCTGTTCCTCGCTTACTCGGCCAAGCTGGTCGATGCGGACATGGTCGCGCGCCTGTCGGCGATCGATTCGCAGCTGATCCTGCCGGTGATGGTCGTCGAGTACATGCCGTTCTACATGCAGGTGATCTTCTTCGGCGCGCTGCTGTCGGTGATCATGAGCACGGCTTCGGGCACCTTGCTGGCGCCGTCGGTCACTTTCTCCGAGAACGTGATCCGCCCGTTCCGCCCGCGCATGACCGACCGGCAGTTGCTGTGGACGACCCGCGTAACGGTGGCCGTGTTCACGGTCATCGTGACCGCCTACGCGATCGCAACCGAAGCCTCGATCCACACGATGGTCGAGAACGCTTACCGGATCACGCTGGCAGGCGCCTTCGTACCGCTGACCGCCGGGCTGTTCTGGCGCCGCGCGAGTTCGCTGGGCGCCGCGCTGGCCGTCGCCTTCGGCCTGATCACCTGGCTGGCGCTCGAGATCGTCGGCTTCGAAGGTCCCGGCGAACCGCAGCTGGTCGGGCTGTTCGCCAGCGCCATCGGCATGGTCGCGGGCAGCTTGCTGGGGCCCGATCCGCAACGCAGCAACGAAGGCGGGACCCAGCCTGCAGCGACCTGAGACCGCCTTCGCGGCGGCGATGTCCGGCGAGCCGGCGAGCCTCGATCGAGCCGATCAACGGCAGCTTTGCGCCCGATTCCCGCCACTGTCGGCGTGCTAAGCTTCCCGCGAACCGCCTGGCCGCCGCGCTCCGCTCCGGCCGTGATGGCGCGAGCCCTCGCTTTCTCCGAAACGCCATGAACATCGTCATCCTTGCCGCAGGCCAGGGCAAGCGGATGCGTTCCGACCTGCCAAAGGTATTGCATCCGCTGGCGGGCAAGCCGCTGCTCCAGCACGTGATCGATTGCGCGCGCAACCTGGCGCCGCGACGTATCGTGATCGTCCACGGCCACGGTGGCGACCAGGTGCGCGAGGCGATCGGCAGCAGCCCGTCGGGTCGCGAACTGCTTTGGGCGCTGCAATCGCCGCAGCTGGGCACCGGCCATGCGGTGATGCAGGCCGCGCCGCAGCTCGACGACTCGGTGCCGACGCTGGTGCTCTATGGCGACGTGCCCCTGACCTCGCAGGAAACGCTGCGGCGCCTGGTCGATGCGGCCGGCACCGACCGGCTCGCGCTGCTGACCGTCGATCTCGACGACCCCACCGGCTACGGCCGGATCGTGCGCGAAGGCGGGAAGGTCGCCCGGATCGTCGAGCACAAGGATGCCGACCAAGGCACGCGGGCGATCCGCGAGGTCAACACCGGAATCCTGGTCGCTCCGACGGCGGCGCTCAAGCGCTGGCTGCAGGGCCTGTCGTCCGACAACGCACAAAACGAGTATTACCTCACCGACATCGTCGCCGCAGCCGTTCAGGATGAAGTCACCGTGACCTCCGCCCAACCCGACGCCGTCTGGGAGACGCTCGGCGTGAACAGCAAGCTGCAACTGGCCGAACTCGAACGGATCCACCAGGGCAACGTCGCCCGGCGCCTGCTCGAAGACGGCGTCACGCTGGCCGACCCGGCGCGTTTCGACCTGCGCGGCACGCTGCGTTGCGGGCGCGACGTCACGATCGACGTCAACTGCGTGTTCGAGGACGAGGTCGAGATCGGCGACGGCGCGCGTATCGGCGCCAACTGCGTGATCCGCAACGCACGGATCGCCGCCGGCGCGCAGATCCTGCCGTTCACGCACATCGAAGGCGCCAGTGTCGGCGCGAACGCGCGCATCGGCCCCTACGCGCGGCTGCGCCCCGGCACGGAACTCGGCGAAGGCACGCACGTGGGCAATTTCGTCGAGATGAAGAACACGACGATGGCGGCCGGCTCGAAGGCCAACCACCTCGCTTACGTCGGCGACGCCACGGTCGGCGAGCGCGTGAACATCGGCGCCGGAACGATCACCTGCAATTACGACGGCGTGAACAAACACCGCACCGTCATCGAAGACGACGCCTTCATCGGCAGCGACACGCAACTGGTCGCGCCGATCACCGTCGGGCGGGGCGCCACGTTGGGCGCCGGCACGACACTGAGCCGCAACGCACCGGCCGGCAAGCTCACGGTATCGCGGGCCAGGCAGGTCACGATCGACGCCTGGCAGCGGCCGAAGAAGAAGCAAGGCAATTGACCGCAGGCCGGCACCGGCTGCGAAGGAAGCGAATCATATGTGTGGAATCGTCGGGGCCGTCGCCCAGCGTAACGTCGTACCGATCCTGATCGAGGGCCTGCGCAAGCTCGAATACCGCGGCTACGACTCGGCCGGCATTGCGATCATGAACGGCGCGATGTCGCGCGTGCGCGCCGTAGGCCGCGTCGCCGAGCTCGAGGCCCGCGCTCGCGAGGCAAAGGCCGACGCGCCGACCGGCATCGCACACACGCGCTGGGCCACGCACGGCGGCGTCACCGAGAACAACGCGCACCCGCACATCTCCGATCGCGGCGGCCTCTACGTCTCGGTCGTGCACAACGGCATCATCGAGAACCATGAGGCGCTGCGCCGCCGTCTGAAGAACCAGGGTTACGAGTTCCAGAGCGACACCGACACCGAGGTCATCGCGCACCTGGTGCACAGCCATGTGGCAGCGGGGGCGCGCCTGTTCGAAGCCGTTCGCAAATCGGTCGCCGAGCTCGAAGGCGCCTACGCGATCGCAGCGATCTCGAAGTCCGAGCCGAACACCGTCGTCGGGTCGCGCCGCGGCTCGCCGCTGCTGCTCGGCGTGGGCAATGGCGGCTCGGGCAACGGCGAGAACTTCCTCGCCTCCGACACCTCGGCGCTGCTGCAGGTCACCCGCTATGTCGCCTACCTGGAAGAAGGCGACATCGTCGAGATCCGGCTCGACGGCTACTCGATCGTCGACCGCGACGGCCAGCCGGCCGAGCGCCCGATCGTCGAAAGCCAGCTGTCGGCCGACGCGATCGAGCTCGGCCAGTACGACCACTACATGCAGAAGGAGATCTTCGAGCAGCCGGGCGCGATCGCCAACACGCTCGAAATGGTCGCCAATGCGTCGGCGCTGTCGGCCGGCCTGTTCGGCGCCGAAGCGGAAGCGATTTTCGCGCGCACGAAGCAGGTACTGATCCTGGCCTGCGGCACGAGCTGGCACGCCGGCTGCGTGGCCAAGTACTGGCTCGAAGCGATCGCCGGCGTCCCGACCAGCGTCGAGATCGCCAGCGAATACCGTTACCGCGAATCGGTCGCGCTGCCCGGCACGCTGGTGCTGACCGTGTCGCAGTCGGGCGAAACCGCCGACACGATCGCCGCTTTGCAGCACGCCCAGACGCTCGGGCTTCGCGACACGCTGACGATCTGCAACGTGCCCGAAAGCGCATTGATCCGCCAGTCGAAGCTGCGCTTCCTCACGCGCGCCGGCCCCGAGATCGGCGTCGCATCGACGAAGGCCTTCACCACGCAGCTCGCCTCGCTGTTCGTGCTGACGCTGGTGCTGGCCAAGCAGCGCGACCGGCTGCATCCCGACCGCGAGCACGAACTGATCGCCCAGCTGCGTCATCTGCCGGCGGCGATGAATCGCGTGCTCGAATGCGAGCCCGCGGTGCGCCACTGGGCCGGACGCTTCGCACCGAAGCAGCACGCGCTGTTCCTCGGCCGTGGCGTGCACTTCCCGATCGCGCAGGAAGGCGCGCTGAAGCTCAAGGAAGTCACCTACATCCACGCCGAGGCCTACGCCGCCGGCGAACTGAAGCACGGCCCGCTGGCACTCGTCGACCGCGAAATGCCGGTCGTCGTCGTGGCGCCGAACGACGCGCTGATCGAAAAGCTGAAGTCGAACCTTCAGGAAGTGCGCGCCCGCGGCGGCGAACTGTTCGTGTTCGCCGACCGGGATACGCACATCGAGCCCAGCGACGGTATCAACGTGATCAATCTGGTCGATCACGCCGGCTTGCTGTCACCGATCCTGCACGTGGTGCCGCTGCAGTTGCTCGCGTATCACGCAGCGCTGGCGCGTGGGACGGATGTGGATAAACCGAGGAATCTGGCGAAGTCGGTCACCGTTGAATGAGGTGTCGCTGAGCCGATAGATGATGATCGATGCCCGCCCGTCCGGGCAGGCATCGTCTTTCACTGCAGCGGCTGCCGAACCTCGAGCTGTTCAGGCCCGGTGATCCTCAGCCAGGTACCGGCAATCGGCTGCTCCTCGATGCCCGGTTTGCTGTAATCGCAGACCCCGCCCGGGAAGACCTGGCTGATACGGAGCATGTCCGCGTCTTGCGTCGAGCTGGCCCAAGCCGGATTGAGCGCCGCGTAGCCAGCGTAGTCCGACGCGTCGACTGGCCGCAGCTGGCACTGGAGCGTTCGCCCGACGATGGACTCGCCGGCTTCGAACCGGGGAAACGACGATGCCGGGAACATGGCGTTGCACCGGGACGGCGCCGGAGCGATATCCAGGATCCCAACCGGTGCAGGCGCGCCGTTGCCGCTGCGGAAAACACTGTTGAAGCCGCCGAACGTCTGCGGTTCGGCCACGAAATCGTCGGCCGCGCCGGGGGCGGTGGCGCCGAAGCACCCATCGACGAGCCCGGCTGGTTTGTTGCGCACCACTTTCACGGCCCGGGTGTCATCGGACGTGTCGCTGACGACCGCATCCAGCCAGGCGTCCATTGCCTCGAAAGCTTCGACCATCGCCAGGTTGGTTCTTCCGCTGAAGGCTTGCCTGGGCGCTTGTATGGGCGTTGCCGGGTTGGCATCGGGATCTTGGGCGAACGCCGCAACGTTCGCCACGCCATTCCACATCACGTGGTTGTCGTGGTGCCCGTTCGCAGCCGCCAGCCTTGCCCGCGCCATGTAGTGGAAGAACTTGAGGTGCAGGTCGCCGCGTCCCGTCGCCTCGTTGTTCAGAACATCCATGTTGAGGATGGCAGTGGATGCCAGCCCACCACCGCCATACATGACCATTCCGGACCGATAGGCGTTTCGGATGGCCACGGGATCGGGCTGCGTTCGCTCGGCCGTCAGGTTGCCGTCTGCGTCCATGCCTCCGATCCGGCGGTTGAGGTCGATGAACTGGTCCATCGTGATCTGGCCGGTATTCAAGGCATTCAGCCCGTACTGCACGCCCACGTTGGAAAAGTAGCTGCGTGCGAAGCCGGTAGCCGGATCCAGGCCGAGGATGTTGCGATTGTGATCCGCCGCAGTCGGGCGAAGGCCTGTCGGATTGGCAGCCAGCGGACTCACTGCTGGTGGCGTGAAGCCATCGGCGGCGATCGTCCCCATCGGCGCGTCAGGGACGACATTGGCAGGGCTGTACTTCAATTCATCCGGAATGATCGTCTTGAACAGCGACGAGTTGGCCGGACCGGCCATGACGTTGTCCCGATCACCGGCGTTGGGCTTCCGCAGCACTGCATCCAGGCGCCCGGCCCAGAAGCTCGCGATCTGGCGGATGCTGTGATATGTCGAATAGCCAGACGCCGCCGCGAGTTCGCCGTTGGTCCAGGGCAGCAAGGTCGCATCGGCTGCACGCCTGACAGCGGTCGCGTTGTCGTAGGTCGGATCGTATGGAGAATTCGGCACTGGCGAATAGGTGCCGTTCTGAGTGGTACCCAGTTTCGTGTTGTTCAGCTGATAGTTGTAGAAGAGCCGACCCTCCGGGCTGGTCGGGCTCGCGAAATCCGGGAAGCCGGCCATCGTCACCATGCCATCCACCAGGCCAGGGTAGACGTCTCCCACCATATGTTGCTGAATCGTCGAACCGGAAGAACCCCAACTCATCGTGAACTTCACCGGCCCATAGGCCTCGATCACTCTTTCCTTCACCATCATCATCGACTCGGCGGAGATGATGTGGTTGCAGTTGGTACCCAGGTAATTCAGCGTTGAATTGGCGACCGCATAGCCGCGAGACAGCGGAAGGTCGGCCAGCACATTGAAGTCCCCCGAGCTTCCGTCCGCCGCCGAGGTGGACCCCCCAACCGACCCCATCTGCGTGCCTTGAACGTACCAGCCGCTGCCGCAACTCTGCCCGAACGGATAGAAGAGTTTCCCGTTCCAAGCTTTTGGCGGTTCGTGCGGAGTCGGATTCGGCTCGGTGGCGGGATCGGCGATCACGGCAATCTGATAAATGCCGCGGTTGATCACGCCGGTTTCGAGCCTCACGATGTAAGGCGCTTCAGAACCGTCGGCCCTGGTAATCGACTCGATGGTCGCTGGCGGATTGGCAGGGTCGTACGCTCGCCAGACTCCGGATCCCGCCTGGGACGAATCGTGATAGACCCAGTCGACACGCGTCTCGACAGCGCAGTCGGGGTCGGTATTGGGCCCTTCAGTCAGGGTGGGCCCGCCCGGATAAATGCGGAATGCGTCCGTCTGGCAGAAAAACGGCTGCTCTTGCGGAGCGTAGAGGATCGGGCCTTGTCTCGGGAAGTTTTCCAGCCGTAACGTGCCCCGCACGAGATCGGTCTGGGTACCATCCACCGCTTCGATTACGTTCTCGCCGATCTCCAATCCGGCGACCAACCCGAGCAAATGGGATTCGCCGGAGCGCTGCCGGAACGCGTCCGTGACGTCCAGGCCGTTGAGCCGTACGCGCAAGTTCTGCGGTTCGCTGCCGTCGACCGTTTCGATCTTGATCAGCGTGTCTCCGGCACTTGCCATGCCTTGCGGAGACGAGACGCTGGAGATCTGCAACGCAGCTGGCTGCTCCGGGGGCGCGGGAGGCGGCGAATCGTCATCACTGCTGCTGCTGCACGCGGCCAGAACGAAAACGGAGGCCGCAGGCAAGGTTGCCAGAGCACGGCCAAGCGGGGTCATCCGAGAGCGCATGGGCGAGGTCTCCCCAGGAGGCGACATGGCTCGCTCGATCCCGTTGGACCCTGTGACGAGTCGACTGTCGCGGTCTGCAGGTTGGTGAGGCGCCTGGCAGCGGCGCTTCCGCGTCTGACTATAGCAGCCAGCCAGCGGCTGTCAGCATTGCGCGAACGCCATCGCGTTCCGAAACGGTGCCCATTCCTGGCGAACTCCTGGCTCACAAGGTCGTCTCGAAATAGGCGTAGATGTAGTTCGACCCACCGTTCACGCTCCCCAGCAGCCGCGAACTCGCAAAGATCCCCGACCGGTGCGAGATCCCGATTCCGAAGTAGGTCTCCTTCAAGCGCTGCGACCCGAACAGGTCGCCGACACTTACGTCGATCGTCGGATCGAGATAGTTGAGCAGCTTGGAGGTGGGCCGTCCGCGCCGGGCCTGGCTCGTGACTTCAGGTGACGGCACGTGGCTGGCGTAGGAGACGCCGGCGCCGAAGCCGATTCGGGTCTTCACGCGATGGCTCCACGGAAAGCCGTAGTAGAAGACCTTCATGTAGGCATCGATCTGCCAGGCGTCGGACTGGACGTCGTTCATCTCGTTGCGATACAGCAGGCCGACGTAGCCGTGGAAGTCGAGAGGCCAGCCGTTGAGACGCTCGATGAACGGTCCGCCCAGGTGCACGCCGGTGATGCTGCTCGGCTGATCGTGTTCGAGCGAGGTGCAGCTCAAGTTCATGATCTTGACCATGTGGCAGCCTTCGCCGGCGCCGCGGCCGTAGAACACCTTCACGAAGGTCGGTACGTCGTCGCCATCGTCCCAGCGGGCGGTGGCGGTGCCGAAGTCGTAGACCGCGCCGGCGAACACGGCCGGCTGCATACCGTCGCGCACGATCGGACTGTCCCGCACCGCGCTGTCGTGCACGGTCAGAGCGACGCCGCCGATCAGGCGCCAGTTCTGCAGGAAGCGATATGTTCCGTACAGCGCTACCGTGTAGTCGCTGCCGCTTCCCGACGCATAGGCCGGCCGGGCCGCCGCGGCTTCACCCGGTTCGACCCCGTAGTAGTAGTCGTTGAGGCGAGAGTCGCGAAACGACATGCTGAGATCCGGGCGCAATGTCCAGCGGCCGCTGCGCCAGGTGTACGAGTACCCGAGCCTGAGTTCGCTGCCCTGGGATGTGTTGCTGATGTCCTGCAGCGCCGTCGCGCGCAGCGTTCCCCAGGAGAAGCGACGGCGATACCTGAGGCCCAGGTCGGCGCCTGCATTGCGCGGGCGCATCCCCTCGGCCACGTCGGGGACGTCGTCCTGCGGAAAGCCTTCGAGCCGTCTCGACAGGAAGAGGTCGAAGCGGTGGATCCCATCGTCGAAGAGCTTGTAGCCTGCACGGTCGGCGTTGAGGAAGAAGCGCTCGCCTTCGTACAGGTATAGCGGCAGCAGGTCGCTGCGCTGCCCCGCGCCTAAATACGGCGACTTCTCGTACCGATACAGGAAGCCGAGCCCCGCGCTGCCCGGCTGCACCAGAAGGTCGGCGATCGCATCGGTGTCGACCTGTCCCATGGCGCGCGGGCCGGTCAGCGCGCAGGCGATTGCCGTCAGCACCGGTACGAGTGCCCGCTCGATCGTGGATCGCGCGGAAGCGCTTCGGCCGGCACCGTTGCGGTCTGGAGTTTTCGAACGGAGCTGGGCCGCTACCGACAGGCTCATGACGTCTCCCGCTGCCGGAACCGGCATGCCGATCAGCGCCTAGGCGCACCCTGCGATCGGCAGCCGGTTCTTCCGATACGAATTCTTCAATGCGATCTTCCCCTCTCGGAAGAGGAACAGATCGCAGCCGTTCACTTCCACTCTCGCGCCGTCCGCGCGCGTGCCGGTGAACGTCCATTCGGAAACGCCCCGGTCTCCCCAGACGAAGTGCCGCGGCGACGACCACTGCGCATCCGGATATGTGGTCCATACCTCGGTGAAGCCTGCCCGCACCTGCGCCTTGCCGACGTGCGAGGTGCCGCAGCGATCGGGTCCGGCCGACGCCTCGAAGACGCAGTCGTCGGTCATGAACGACATCAGGCTGTCGATGTCGTGACGATTGAAGGCGTCGGCGAACGCCTGCAGCATGTCGACGGTCACCATCTTCGCTCCTCGATTCGGTGGGCAAGCCGCGCCGGCTCACGAACTCGGATTCTCCTCGCAGCGCCGGAGTTCGCAAGCGTTCGTTCGGCGGTCTGCGCGCGTATCCTTGTCGGACGAGCGTCGCAACCGAGGAAATCCAATGAAACCCGAAAAGGCCAAGACCCGCCGGACACTTCTGCAAGCGGGCGCCGCCGGTGCGCTGTCGACGGCGTTGGCGCCACTGTCCGCCCTGGCCGCCGAAGATTGGCCGAGCAAGGTCATCCGGATGATCGTCGCCTTCCCGGCCGGCGGACCCACCGATACGGCGGCACGCCTGGTCGCACAGAAGCTTTCGGATCGTCTCGGCGTGTCCGTCATCGTTGACAACAAGCCGGGTGCATCGGGCTCCATCGGAACTTCGCAGCTCATCCGGTCACCGGCCGATGGCTACACGATCTCGATGTTCGGGATGCCGGCGCTGATCGCGCCGATCGTCTACCGCAACAACGCGTACGACTCGCGCAAGGACTTCAGCTGCGTAGCCACTGTCTACGACCTGCCCTACGTGATCGTGGTAAATCCCGGCAGGCTTCCCGACGTGAAGGATCTGCAGCAACTGATCGCAGTGGCAAGGTCCCGCGACTTGAACTACTCGAGCCCCGGCACTGGGAGCATCGGGCACCTCTCGATGGAGCTGCTGAAGGACCTCGGCGGTTTCCAGATGCAGCACATCGCCTACAAGGGCAGCGCGCCGGCGATCACCGATCTTCTCGGCGGCCAGGTCGAAATCATGTACGCCGACCTGATCGCGGCGATGCCTCATCTGAGGACAGGCAAGCTGGTGGCAGTCGCGCTGGGATCACCGGAAGGGGAGGTCCTGCTTCCAGGCGTCAAGGCGATTGCAGAGCAGGGTTTTCCTGGATTCGCATCCAGTTCCTGGAGCGGCATCATCGTGCCCAACGGCACGCCCCCGGAAGTCGTCGCTCGGCTCGACAAGGAGCTGAAGGAGATCGTCGCCGAGGAGGACACCAAGGAGCGCATGGAGAAGATCGGCGCGCTGGCGGTCTACCAGCCGCCCGAACAGATGACCAAGCGCCTGATCGCCGAGTACGAGCGCTGGGACAAAGTCGCGACCGAGAAGAACATCTCGGCGCAGTGAATCACGCTAGGTGGGTCCGGTGCTTGCTGCCACGGAGGGGTCGGCGACCGGCCTTCGTCGCGTGCACGTTGCCGCGTGGCAGGTGGGCACAAAGGCGGCTGGAGCCGATCCATGCCCACGTGAGGAGTCCACGATGAAACCCGTTCCTTCCACGCCCCCCGCTGGCACGCAAGGCGAGCAGGCGCCCGGGTCCGCCACCCCACCGATGAGTCCCGGCGACGAAGCGCCTTCGGGGACTCCGGGGACGGGCGAGAACATTTGTCCGCGTTGCAGTGGCAGTGGCCGAGTCGATCGCCAGCCCTGTCCCGACTGCGAGGGAACCGGCACGGTCGTTACCGGGGTCGGGGGCGCGTGACCATGAGGGAACGCCGGCGCTGGCAACGCCGGCGTTCCCTCGAGCGGGGAGGCCGAACGGGCCTCAGCTGACGTTCAGCTCGAACGTTGACCCCCGGTGCTTCCTTTCGTCGACGCTGCAGTGCTTCCTCCGCTCGTCGACGCTGCAGTGCTTGCGCTCGGCGTAGCGGCGGTGCCTGCGCTCGTCGAAGCTGTGCTACCGCCCGACGACGTTGACCCGCCGCTGCTCGACGAAGAGGTCCCGGCGTTCCCGACTGAAGTGCCAGCAGTCGACTTGCTCGCCGTCGACTCTCCGGAGCTCGTCTTGACCCCGCCTGAGTTCCTGTCGTTCGAGTTCCCGGAGCTCGCATTTCCGATGGCCTTGCCGATCTCGTCGGCGACCTCGCCCACTTTTTCGCGCGCCATGTCGAGCCCTTCGCTCGACAGCGCGCCGAGACGCGAAGTGACCTCGTCGCTGGCTGATCCCATCGCCCTGTTTTCGGCTTCGGTGACCGGAAGCAAGGCACCGATCGCGGCGCCGATCGCCACGCCGATTGCACCGACGACGATCGGTTGCTCGTTAAGCAGGTGTTCGAACTCGCTGCGTGCACGTTGCGTGCCTTCGCGCATCGTATCGAGCGCGCGATCGGCCTCGTGTCGAGCGCGGTCGGCCCCGCTGCCCATCTGGTGACCAACGCCGGTGACGCTGTCCTTGACCGAATGCGCCGCGCCGGCTGCCGACTGTGCCGCACCGGCGACCGAGTGAGCGACGTTGGAGCCTCGGTCGGCAACCGAGCGCGCCATGTTCGAGCTTCGCTCGGCGACCGAATGCGCGATGTCCGATCCGCGTTCGACCAGTCCGCTCGCCATCTCGCCCGCACGATCGGCGGCATTGCCGATCGTTTCCCGCAGGCCGCCCCGGCTGCTTTCCGGGTACGACCAGTGCCGCGGCGTGCCGCTCGCCGACATCAGCCACAACAGTCCGGCGGCGGTCACGATCGCCGGCAGCGGATTGCGCTGGATCTGGTCCATCAGGTTGGTTGCGAATTCGCCTCCGCGGTTGCGCACCACGTCGAGCGCCTGGTCGGCAAACTCGCTGGGGGACAGTTTCTGCTCCAGCGCATCCACGGTGCGCGAGATCCGCTCGCGCGTATGGTCTATGTCGCGCTCGATACGAGCGGGGTCGTCGCTGCGGATCTCCGGATCCGCCGGGCTTGAAGGCGGCATGGCTCGATGCAGATTTTCGTTCATGACACTTTGCTCCTGACCATTTCCTGATCCTTCTGAAGCGACTGGACCGTGCGCTCCGGCACGATCGTCGATGCAGACAGCCTGGATTTGGCGCCGTTCAGCAGGATCACGCCGATCACCGTCGCCACCGTGCCCACGAGCAGCGCTGCCGTCCAGCGCCGCATGTCGCCGATCTCGACCAATGCGTAAACGGCCGAACCGAGCAGAACGCCGAGCCCGCAGATCAGCACGACGGCGCCGACCAGCATCCCGACCAGCGCCGCCTTCAGCGAATCGACCGACTGGCCGACTTCGGCACGTGCCAGCGCGATCTCCTTGCTGACCAGCGAGGTCGTATCGTCGGCAAGCCTGCGCAGCAGTCCTGCGACCGTCGCGTCATCACCCGCTCGAGCACCCGTGTACGTCGGATCGTGCGCCTGGGCGGCGCTCGCGACCCCTGCCCGGTTGTCCGGGCGAGGATTCGTCGGTGTCATGGCGTCCCTCCGTAATTGCCGATGTTCCGGCCTTCGTAGCTGCGGTCTTCGGCGCTTCGATCTTCGAAGCTCCGATCGCCGAAAGTTCGCCCTTCTCCGCTTCGCTGGCTCGTGGCCTGGTTCCCGTTCGAGCCGCCGTCGCTCGTGAAGCGCTGCGTAGCGTGCGACGAACTCGCCCGCAGGAACCGCGAGAGCGCAAAGCCGACTGCGATGCTCCCGGCCACGAAGACGGCGGGATTGTTCCGGGCCACACCGCGAAGGTCCGAGGCCAGGTCGTCGAGGCTGCGACCGCGCAAACCCTCGGCGAACTCGCTGGCCTTGCGCGCCGCGACCACGCAGTAGTCGGAAAGCTGTGCTGCCACGCTGTCCGGCGACTCTTCGCGGATCCGCTTCGATGCATCTTCGACGGCACCCGCGACGGACTTCAGGTCGTCGGCGCCACGCTCGAGGCCGGTGGCAAGCGCGTCGTCGGCTCGGCGCTTCGCATCGTCGGCAATCGACGATGCGGTCGACGACGCAGTCTCCGGTAGCGACTGCTGGCCGTCGCCGCCACCGGGATCGGACTGGGCGCCCATCGCCCCGACGCCTTTTCGACTGGCCGGGGTCATGTCAGTGGGATCTGGATCGTTCATTGCGTTTCTCCTGCGGCTGTGCGCGTGGCATGCATAGCAAGGCTCGCGCCTATGTCAGTCGGCAGCGCGGTTTTCCGGCGAGTCGACGGCACCGCGATCCCCGCCCGACTCGCCCTCGCTTCGGGAGCCCTTGCGATGCGACCACGCCCACGTGAACTCCGCACCAAGCAGGAAAATCTGCGCCGAGTAATAAACCCAGACGAGCAGGATCACCAGCGAGCCAGCCGCCCCGAAAGTCGACGCCACCGCGGCGTGCGCGACGTAAAGCCCGATCAGAAACTTGCCGATCGTGAACATGATGGCGGTTGCGGCGGCGCCGACGAAGACGTCCCGCCACGCCACTCTCACGCTCGGAATGATCTTGTAGATCAGTGCGAACCCGATCGTGAGCAACACTAGCGGCACGACGAAATCGAGCAAGCGGGCCACGTAGGTCCACTCCTCGAAGTAGGGGGCCCACCAATTGGCCAGGGCCGACATCGCCGCGCTCGCCACCAGCGAAACGATGAGCAGGAAGCCGATCGCCAGCACGACCCCGAACGACAGCACTCGCGCGCGCAGCACGCCCCATATCCCCGTCGGCTTGACGCGCTCAGGTGCATGCCAGATGCGGTCCAGCGCACTCTGCAGTTCGGCGAACACGGTCGTGGCGCCGACGATCAAGGTCGCGAAGCCGATAAGCGCGGCACCGGTACCCGCCGCCGGTTCGCTGGCCTTCTCGACCATCTGTTCGACCGCAGCGGCGCCGTCGTCTCCCAACAGGCCACGCAATTGTGCGAACACTTCACCCCGCGCGGCCTCCTCGCCGAACACCAGTCCCGCGATCGCGATCACGATCAGCAGCAGGGGCGCGATGGAGAACGTGGTGTAGTAGGAGATCGCCGCGCCCATGCTCGGGGCATAGTCGTCGAGCCATCCGGCAACCGACTCTCGCGCCAGTTGCCAGAGGGAGCGGCTTTCTTGGGAGCGAGCACGGCTCTGCGCGTTACGGGAATCTGTCATCTCCGTCTCGTCCTCGGTCGACTTGTCGCACGACATCCAGCGTCGATCGGCCGAGCAACCGTGCGGCCCGCGCGGCGAGCCCGGACCCTGTCGAATCGCGCTCCGAACGAAACGGCAGAGCCGCGGGTTACGATGCCCGCGCTTTCAGGAGACCCGAGATGACACCAACCCCGCCCCGCACCGGCCTTCAACTGCGCTCGCTCGTCAAGCCCGATGGCGAGCTCGAGGTTTCGCTCGTCGAAACCGAGCTTCCCGCCCTCGCACCCGACGAAGTGCTGATCCGGATCGAAGCCACGCCGATCAACCCGTCGGATCTCGGCCTGCTCTTCGGCCCTGCCGATCTCGGCACGTTGCGGTTCTCGGGCAGCGACACGCAGCCCGTGGTCACGGCGCAGATCCCCGAGCGCGCGATGCGCGTCCTGTCGCAGCGCATCGGCCAGTCGATGCCGGTGGGCAACGAAGGCGCGGGCGTCGTGGTCGCTGCAGGCGAGTCGCCGGCAGCCCAGGCGCTGCTGGGCAAGACGGTCGCGGCGATCGGTGGGGCGATGTATTCGCAGTACCGCTCGATCCCCGTCGACCAGTGCCTGGTTTTGCCCGACGGCACCCCGCCCATCGCAGGCGCCTCCTGCTTCGTCAATCCGCTGACCTCGCTCGGGATGACCGAAACGATGCGTCTCGAAGGGCACAAGGCGATCGTGCACACGGCCGCCGCGTCCAACCTCGGGCGCATGCTGAACCGGATCTGCATCACAGACGGCATCGGCCTGGTGAACATCGTGCGCCGTCCCGAGCAGGAGGCGCTGTTGCGCGCCGAGGGCGCCCGCTACGTCTGCAATTCGAGCTCACCGGATTTCCTCGCCGAGCTCACCGACGCGCTGGCCGCAACCGGTGCCACGATCGCCTTCGATGCGATCGGCGGCGGCAAGCTGGCCGGGCAGATCCTCGGCTGCATGGAAGCCGCGGTGAACCGCACGGCCACCGAGTACAGCCGCTACGGCTCGAACGTGCACAAGCAGGTCTACCTGTACGGCAACCTCGATCTCGCGCCCACGGAGATCTCCCGGGGATTCGGAATGGCCTGGGGCGTCGGCGGCTGGCTGCTGTTTCCGTTCCTGAACAGGGTCGGCCCCGAGCGCACGCGGGAGCTGAAGCAACGCGTGGTGAACGAGCTGAAGACCACCTTCGCCAGCGACCATTCGCACGAGGTGTCCCTCGCCGGCGCGTTGAAGCCCGAAGCGATCGCCGATTACTCGCGCCGGGCGACGCAGTCGAAATACCTGATCCTGCCGAACCGGGCGTAGGCGCTCAGCTCTCACGCAGCGCCAGCGCCACGCCCGCCAGCGTGAGAATGAGCGCGACGAGCTCGCGAAAACCGAGCGGCTCGCCGAGCGCGATCGAGGCGGAGCCGATGCCGATGATCGGGATCAGCAGCGTGGCCATCGACGCGGTGGTCGGCGGCACGTGCCGCAGCGCAGTGAACCAGGCGAGGTAACAGAGCGCCATGGGCACGGCCGCCATGTAGACCATTGCGGCCCAGCCCCGCGCCGACAGCGCGCCAAGGTCGGGCTCCTCGAAAACGAGGCCGATCACGACCATCGGCAGGCAACCGAGGCCGACCTGCCAGGCGACCGATACCAGCGGCGGCAGCGGCATCGGCTTGCGCCATGCGACGGTCCCGGCGGCGAAGGCCGCCGCAGCAACCAGCGAAAGCACGACGCCGAGCTGCCAGCGCGCGCTTCCGGCCTGCTCGCCGGCCTGGCCCGCGAG
>CALLYQ010000013.1 GCA_937858875.1 uncultured Lautropia sp.
CCCGCACGACGGCCAGCCGATCCTCGACGCCGGGCTCGCCGCCGGGCTGAACCTGCCCTACGCCTGCAAGGCCGGCGTCTGCTGCACCTGCCGCGCGCGCGTGCTCGAAGGCGAAGTGCGGATGGACCGGAACTACACGCTGGAGCCACACGAACTGGACGCCGGCTTCGTGCTGACCTGCCAGTCGCACCCGGTCGGCGACCGGGTCGTGCTCAGCTACGACGAGCGCTGAACGTGGCGCGCAGCCGCTCGGCCGACTACGACAGCCAGCGCGACCGGATCCTGGCGCTCGCCGTGCGCGCATTCGCCGAGACCGGCTACGCGAGCGCGACGATGGCTGCGCTGGCGACCGCCTGCGGCACTTCGAAGGCGCGGCTCTACCACTACTACCCGAGCAAGGAAGCGATCCTTTTCGATTCGCTGGATCGCTATACCGCCCGCCTCTGCGAGCTCGTCGCCGACGTTCGCGCGCAACGGCTGCCGGCGCGCGACGAACTGCATGCGCTGGTGCGAGCATTGCTCGTCGAGTACCGCCATTCGCGCGAGTACCACGTGGCGCTGCTGAACGACGTCAAGTTCCTCGACGAGCCGAAGCGCGAGCGGATCCGCTCGAGAGAGCGCGAAATCGTCGAGGCGCTGGCCGATACGCTCGAGCGCGCCTGGCCGCAGCGCGTGCGCGGCAGCCAGTGCAAGCCGATGACGATGGCCCTGCTCGGCATGGTCAACTTCACCTTTGCCTGGCTGCGCCCCGACGGGCCGATGAGCTACGAGCAATACGCCGAACTCGTCATCGATCTCTGGGAAAACGGACTTCAAGGTGCCGGCGTCCGCCCGTCATCCTCACAGCCGGACCATCGCATCGAGTATTCCGCTATCGCTTGCGTTTCGATTGACGCTGCAGCGAAGCACTGATTTACTGCCTCATCGCCATCGCTGGCAGCCATTCGCAAGCACGCCGCAGCTCAGCGCCGCGGCCTCTCGTTGCTCGAAGTGCGCAGCAATGCCGACGACCGCAATGGCCGCCGGATTCTTCGCCACGCTCCTTTCGCCCGCAGTCACAACAGAGGAGAACGCTCATGTGCGCGAATACGAAGGCAGATGCGAACCAGGGGCAGGCCACAGCCGCCGCGTCCGACCGGCGACCGCGCCGATGGCATGACTTCACGAGACTCGCATGCTCGCTGGCGCTGGTGGCAGCCGTCGTGCCTCTGACGGCATGCAACGACAGCAGCGCCGCCGACGACCACACGGCGGCTCCGAAGTTCGTCGTCGATCCGGCCTGGCCGAAGCAACTGCCGAACAACTGGATCATCGGGCAGGTCGCCGGCGTCGCGGTGGACCGCGACGACAACATCTGGGTGCTGCACCGGCCGCGCAGCAACACACCCGACGAACTCGGGGCCGCGCAGCAGCCGCCGCGCTCCGAATGCTGCATGCCGGCCCCGCCCGTGCTCAAGTTCGATGCCGAGGGCAACGTTCTCGATTCCTGGGGCGGCGAAGGCCAGGGCTACAACTGGCCGACCGTCGAGCACGGCATCTGGGCCGACGACAGCGGCAACATCTGGGTCGGCGGCAACGGCGCCACGGACCGCCAGATCCTGAAGTTCTCGCCGACCGGCCAGTTCCTGCTGCAGATCGGCAGCCCATCGGCCGATCCGATCGACAGCAGCCGCACCGACATCCTCGGACAGGTCGCATCGCTTACCGTCGACGACGAGGCCAACGAGGTCTACCTGGCCGACGGCTACGGCAACAAGCGCATCATCGTCTACGACGCACAGAACGGGCAGTTCAAGCGACTGTGGGGTGCCTACGGAAACGTGCCCGACGACACGAACCCCGGGCCATACGATCCCGCGGCCCCGATCGCGCAGCAGTTCCGCAACCCCGTGCACTGCGTGCGCATTTCCAACGACGGCCTCGTCTACGTCTGCGACCGCGTCAACAACCGCATTCAGGTCTTCACGAAGGCCGGAGGATTCATCAAGGAATTCTTCGTGCGGCCCGAGACGCGCGGCAACGGCTCGACCTGGGACCTGAGCTTCTCGACGGACTTTGCCCAGCGCTACATCGTCGTCATCGACGGCGAGAACAACGTGATCTGGACTGTCGACCGGGCCAATGGCGACGTCGTCGACAAGCAAGCCAGCCGGGGCCGAAACGCCGGCCAGTTCCACTGGGTCCACCAGTTCGGAACCGACTCGAACGGCAACATCTATACCGGCGAAGTCGACACGTCGAAGCGCCTGCAGAAGTTTCTGCTGCAGGCCAACTGAGCCTCTGCGCCGTTCGAGCCGAGGGGCAGCTTCAGCGGGGGCTTGCCGGCGTCTGCGGTTTCTCCGCTGACGTGGGCGTCGCCTCCTGCTGCCCCGCCTTGCGCGCGTCACCAGAGTAGTTGTGGCCTTGGCCGGCCATCGGCATCTGGCTCCTTTCCTCTTCGGGGCTCAGGTCGCCGGGCGCATTGGCTGGCGAGTCTTTCGCGTGTTGCGGGGGCGCTGGCTGCTTTTCGGCCGGGGCCGAAGGGACCGGATACTCGGTGCCCTT
>CALLYQ010000014.1 GCA_937858875.1 uncultured Lautropia sp.
GCGCCGTTCTTCTTGTCGTAGATGTCGTCGATGCGCTGCTCGAAAGTCAGCACGTCGCCGGCATGGGCCATCGCGTGATACGTGAAGCCCTGTTCGCCGTGCAGCAGGTTCCGGTAGTCGATGCCGAGCAGGTTCCGGATCGCGCCCGGATCGGGCGCTTCCGATTCGAGGCAGAAGAAAAAGCTCGGCGGCACCGGCAGGCCCGGATGGCCGGCCTCGCGCGCCGCGCCTTCGTCGCTGTAGACCGTATCGGTCTGCCCGGTTGCCTTCGCGAAGAAGCGCAGCCGGCCGGCCTCGACGGCGACGCTGAACGGGGGCATCGTGTGCCCTATGAAGCGCTTGTCGATCATCGCATCAGCCCTCAGGCCGCTTTGTACAGCGTGACGACGCAGGCGCCGCCCAGCCCGAGGTTGTGCTGCAGCGCCACGCGCGCACCTTCGACCTGGCGCTGGTCGGCCTGCCCGCGCAGTTGCCAGACGAGTTCCGCACATTGCGCGAGCCCGGTCGCGCCGAGCGGGTGGCCTTTCGACAGCAAGCCGCCCGACGGGTTCGTGACGATGCGCCCCCCGTAGGTATTGTCGCCGTCAACGATGAACTTCTCGGCCGTCCCTTCGGGTGTCAGCCGCAGTCCTTCGTAAGTGATCAGCTCGTTGGCACTGAAGCAGTCGTGGAGCTCGACGACGTCGAGGTCTTCCGGCCCGATGCCGGCCGCCTCGTAGACCTGCCTGGCGGCGGCCGCCGTCATGTCGTAGCCGACGACCTTGCGCATGTCATTGCTCTCGAAGGTGCTCGGCGTGTCGGTCGTCATCGCCTGCGCGGCGATGACGACGCTCGTGTCGAGGCCATGTTTCTTCGCGAACTCGGCAGAGCAGACGATCGCGGCCGCAGCACCGCAGGTCGGCGGGCAGCACTGGTAGCGCGTGAGCGGGCCGAACACGACGGGCGCGTTCATGACCTCGTCGAGCGTCAGCGTCTGCCGGAACACCGCCAGCGGGTTGCGTGCGGCATGCTGGCGCGCCTTGACCGAGATGCGGCCGAAGGTGTCGGGCCGGATCCCGTATTCCTTCATGTAGTCGAGCCCGGCGCCGCCGAAGAACTGCGCCGCGCGCGGCGCATCCGGCTGCCAGCCCTGGTGTTCGGTCATCGATTCGATGAAGCGCGCCATCGGCGACGGCCGGTCGTCGTAGGCGCCTTTGAGCGCGCCCGGAACCATCTGCTCGAATCCGAGCGCGATCGCGCACTCGACCTGGCCGCTCTCGACGGCCTGGCGAGCCAGGAACAGCGCGCTCGAGCCGCTGGAGCAGTTGTTGTTCAGGTTGAAGACCGGGATTCCGGTCAGGCCGACGCCGTAGATCGCTGCCTGCCCGGCCGTGGAATCGCCGTAGACGTAGCCGACATAGGCCTGCTGAACCTTGTCGTAGTCGATGCCGGCGTCGTCGAGCGCGAGTTTCGCGGCGCGTGCGCCCATGACCGTGTAGGGATCGGAGGCGCCCGGCTTGGCGAAGGGGATCATGCCCACGCCGACGACGTGAACGGGTCTTTGCATCTTGCTCATCGTGGCTCCAGATATTCGAGGAAGGTAGAGCAGGGCGGGACGCGCGGTCGCGGCGCGCGTTATTGCAGCTTGATGCCGGCGTCCCGGACGACGCTGCCCCAGCGAGGAGTATCGGCCTCGATGACCGCGGCCAGTTCTTCGGGCGTGCTGCCGACCGGGCGCAGGCCCATCGACTCGAGGCACTCGGTCATTTCGGGCGACTTGACGATCCGCTGGATCTCGCCCGAGAGCTTGTCGATGATCGGCTTCGGCGTGCCGGCCGGAACGAAGGTGCCGAACCATCCGTTGGCCTCGTAGCCGTCGATGCCCGATTCGGCAAAGGTCGGCACGTCGGGAAGCGCCGGATGCCGCTTCAGTCCGGTGATCGCCAGGATCCGGATCTTGTCCGAGCCGAGGTGCGCGTTGGCCGAGGTGGCGTCGATGAAGGCCGATGTCAACTGCTGGCCGAGCATGTCGTTGACCAGCGGGGCGGCGCCACGGTAGGCGACCGAAACGAGATCGATGCCTGTTTTCAGCTTCAGCAGCTCACCATGGATGTGCGACGAGGTGCCGTTGCCGTAGTTGCCGACCTGGAACTGGCCCGGATTCGCCTTGACCAGTTCGATGAATTCGCTCAGCGTCTTCGCCGACGCCCTGCTCGGGACTACGAACAGGTCGGACGACATCGCGATCTGCGACACCGGCGCGAGGTCCTTGACCTCGTAGGGCAGCCGTGGGTAGAGCGCCGGTGCCTGGATCATTGCGGTGATGCCGAGCAGGATGGTGTAGCCGTCGGGATCCGCCTTGGCCACCGCATCGTTGCCGATCGTTCCGCTGGCACCGGGCTTGTTCTCCACGATGACCGGCACGTTCCAGGCCTGGTGCAGCCCCGCAGCGATCGTGCGGCCGATCAGGTCGGCACCGCCTCCGGGAGGATAAGGCACGACCATCCGGATGGTCCTGGAGGGGTAATCCGCCGCGGCCTCCTGGGCATGGGCCGCTCCGGCACCGACCGCTGTCAGTGCGCTGCCCGTTGCGGCGATCGCGATTCCGAGTGCAAGCTGGATGATCCTGCGACGCGAAGTATTCATGGCTGGCCCGTTCTCCTGTTTTCGTTCGAGTGGCGGCGATTGCTTCGCCGCGCCGGCAAGTCTGGGCAATGCGGGGCGCCGAGCCAATGCCCGATCAGGACAAAATGATTGGCAGAAACGATCAGGCCGGGAAAGCGCCAACCGGTCTGCGATTTCAGGCCTTCGGGTGCGTGCGGCGGTAGATTCCGGGTGCCTGGCCGGTCCAGCCCTTGAATGCGCGATGGAAAGTGCTGGCCTCTGCGAAGCCGAGCCGATTGGCAATATCGAGCAGCGTCAGCCCCGGTTGCGTCAGGTATTCGATCGCTGCATCGCGCCGCAGTTCGTCCTTCAGGGCCTGGAAGCCGTGGCCTTCGCTCTTCAGGTGGCGGCGCAGCGTCTGCGGCGTCATGGCCAGCGAGGCGGCGACCGCTTCGAGCGACGGCATCTCGTCGCCCAGATGCCGGCGCAGCAAACGGCGCACGCGTTCGCTGGCGCTGCTGCGGTCGCGATACTGGACGAGCAGGCTCGACGGTGCCTGCTGCAGCAGTTCGTCCAGGCTCTGCGTCGTCTGCACGACCGGCAACTCGAGCCAGCGCGCCTAGAAGGCAAAGCCGACCCATGGATAGTGCGCGATCACCGGCGCCTGGAACAGGCGATCGGCCTCGCTGCCGGCGTCGAAGTCGATCGGCCGATACATCACCTGCTCCACCGGAATGCGACGCGCGACAAGCCACGAGCCGAGCCCGTAGGTGAAGAAGCTGAAGGTCCGTTCGGCATAGCTCGCGCGCGGGTTGCAGTCGCGCTCCTTGCGCAGCATCCGCACGGTCGCGATTTCGTCGCGCACGGTCAGCCGCGGCCTGAAGTCGTCGAGAAGGAGCCGATAGAAGCCGAAACCGGTGCGCAGCGCTTCGTCCAGCGTGTTGCAATGGATCAGCATCCGGCACGCGTTCGCGAAGCTTCCTGGAGGCAGCGGCCGGCTGCAAAGGCCCCAGAGTTCGTCGCGCGTGACCCGGCGCAGCACGCGGATCAGTGCCGCGTATTGCGCCTGCGTGACGCGCGACAGCGGCGACTCGAGCAGCGCGGCGACGATTCCTGCGCGCCGGAGGATCGCCGAAACGTCGAGGCCGCGATGCACGACGCCCTGCAGGATCTGGTGGACCTGCAGGATGGAGATCGTGTGCCGGGCCGTGGCGCGGGTCATGGCCGGAGCTTAATGCGCGGCACTGTGCCCGTGAAGCGGCCGTCGGGCGCTTGCGGATGTCGAGCGGATTCGTTTACGTTTCGCTTAGTTGATCGACGCACTGCGGCGCTATGCACCTGGTCGTCGATGGACCATATCTGTCTGGTTCGCACACCTTGCCCTTGCCTGAATCGCACTGGAAGTGGGACGTATTCATCTCGTATGCGCAAGAGCCCGATAGATCTCTGGCGCGTGAATTGCGGGATGGATTGCAGTCGTTCGGGAAGGCGCCATTCGCGCTGCGGCGTACGCGCGTGTTTCTCGACAAGGCGTCGCTCGCTGCCTCGGCAGATCTGCCACGCTCCTTGCGCGATGCGCTGCTCAATAGTCGCAAGCTGCTTGTACTCTGCAGTCCGGAGGCCGCACGCAGTAAATGGGTGGCCCAAGAGGCGCAGATCTGGCTAGATGCGCATGGCCCCAAGGATGTGCTCCTTGTACTGACGGCCGGGCGGTTGACTTGGTTGAATGGTGACTTCCGGCACGAAGGTACCGACGCACTGCCCGATCCGTTCTATGGCGCTTTCCCCGCCGAACCTCTATGGGTGGATGCGACGTGGCGGCGCGGGCATGTGGATCCAGGGCCACCACCGGCGCTGCATACGGCAGTCGCGCAATTGGCGGCTGCCGTCCTCGAGCTGCCACTGGATGAACTCGAGGGAGACGACGTACGCAGCCGCCGTCTGCTTGCACGATTGCGAACGGCTGCCATCGTTGCACTCGTCATACTGACGAGCGTGGCGGTAATTCTGGCCTTCTGGGCGGAAAGCAATCGCCGCGCTGCGGTCGTACAACGGGACATCGCAACCCAGCGCGCCCTGGCAATCAGCTCGCAGGCGGCGGTTATCGGCGTTCCGAGTTTCGCCAGTGCGCAACGCGCGGCGGCCCATGTGGCTGCAGTCGACGTGTCAGCGCGCGGGCCAGAGACGTGGATGGCGGCGTTCGCCGCCCTGCAATGGCTCCCAAACTCCGTTGCGCAATACCAAGCGGGCGTGAGCGGCGGCGCTTTCGTGCCCCATGGCACCGATTACGCTTTGGTTTCGGGCCGCACAGTCTCGTTGCGTGCTCGAACTGGGCGAGAGTATCGGACGGCAACAGTACCTCATGAAGTCGAAGCACTTGCATGGGCGCCATCCGGACGTTCGTTACTTGTTGCAGGTCGATCCCGCGAAATCAGCCTGTTGCGGACCGACGGCGCAAGCATTCGAACACTGCAGTGGGACGCAGCGGCCGGGGGCAGCGAGACGACGGCCTCCGTACGGAAAATCGCCTACCCCAGCGAGCAAGTGGGTGTGGTTTTTACCAGCGAGGGACTGGTCTTTGTCGACGTTTCCGGCGGGAGCGTTCGCACGGAGGCTACTCCGATCGACAGATTCGCGGTTTGTGGGAATTCGGCTATCTGGTCAGGCCCCGACGGCGCGGTCCTTTCGCAGGACATCACCAGTCCTCGCGAGCCTCGTCTCGTGCATCATCACAAGGGCCCCGTGACTTTCCTTGCGTGCGCTGACGATGGTACTTCCGTAGCATCGGCCGGAGCTGACGATGAGATCGTGTGGACTCGCGCGGATCGTTCGACCCGCATGCAACTGCGTGGCGTGCGAAGCCTTGCGCTCGCCTCGGCGGGCGACCGCTTGGCCGTCAATACCAGCATGGTGCTGCAGAGCGGGCGGGCCGACATCCGCGACGGCCGCAACGAGACTCTATTGTTTGCCGACAATCTCGACACGATGCTCTGGCGAGAGACGCACTCCCCGTTCTCGACAGCGCTCGCCTTCCATGGCGACGATCTGCTGGTGGCCGATGACAAGTCAGCGCTCCTGCGAGTGGATGCGCGACACCTACGGCGTATAGACAGAATGCTCACCGGTGATCAGGTCGATCACCTGATCGGCCTTTCCAGGCCGGGAGACGTGTTGGTTGTCACCAAGGATGGCAAGGTCGAGGAGGTCGATTTCGTGGCGAGTACCCATCGGCCGCTCGGCAGAACTACCGGATGGGTCACGAAGGTCGCCGTAAGTGACGATCGACTCTCTGTGCTGCTGTTCTCCCGGATGGACGGCGCCGACATCGAAGATCAGCGCGAAGCGGCGATCTTGATTGGGGTCGATCTGGCTCCTGGGCCTATTTACTTCGAGAGGTCAGTAGCTACGGCGGCGCGCCCGAATTCCTCGGAGATCATGTCGCTGCGCGCTCGCCCAGACGGATGGAGTGAAATTGCATCGACCCCTCTGGCCGGGCGTATCGACCGACGGCCCCTACATCTCGAGGGGCACTTCGAGTCCCTCGAAATCTCTGTAGACGAATCCCACCTGATGTTGTGGGGACACGACGGCCTTCTCCTCGTACAGCGCGACGGACAAGAAGTCTGGCGGGACTCGAGTTGGGCGGCTCAACCGGAGTTTGTCGGTGGAGGCACAGCGGTCCTGCTTCGGAGCGAAGCGCCGCAGGTATTGACTCTAGCTGATCGCAAGTCACTATCCCTGCCATTCGAGACAGGCAATCCCGGCACTATCAGCATCACCCCGGATCTCCGTTTTGCTTATGTTGTGGCGGAGGACTTCCACCAACTGTGGGACCTGTTCCATCGTCAGCCGATCTATCGCGCGGCGCCAAACAACTCATGGAGTGCCGCGTTCGCTCCGGACGGTTCGTTTTTTGTCGCGGCTGTAGAGAAAGGAGGACTTGATGTCATCGAACTGAATGGCGATCGTCAGCCGCGCCATATTCCGGTTCCCTTGACCGTGGAGGGTGAGATCGTGTTCGTCGACTCGGGACACGAAGTGCTGCTCTCCGGGCCCGACGGCGTAGCGCGCATTGACCTGCGAACAGGAGTCGTCGTCCCAGTTGACGTACGGGCTCGAGTGGCACGGGTCAAGGCCGCTCCGAAGGAGCGAGGGCTCGTCGTGTCGTATGCCGACAATACGGTCGATGTGTTCGATGCCACGGGACGAAGCATCTCGCGGGTTTATTTTTCGGATACCCTCGGACCGGTCGAGTTCGCTCATGGCGGCGATCTTGTCGCACTCGGGTCCCACGACGGCGGTGTTCGCCTGGTGGACATGGTGACGGGGCGCCTGCTCGCGGACATTCGAACCGAGACGGGTGCCGTCCTGGAACTCACCTTCGTGTCGAATGAAGAATGGCTATTGATCGACGGTTTGAGGCGCTCCAGCTTGGTGCCCCTCGATCCCTACCTGCGCGTGTGCCGACGAGCCACGCGCCCGCTTTCCACCGAGGAGTGGCGGGAGGTCGGTGGCAGCGGCCCGGTACCCGCGGGGTGTAAGTTGCCAAGCTGATCGTTCGCCGAGAGAGCCGCTATGAAACTAAGATTGCCCGTCGAGGAGTTCACGACGCCGAACCCGATCACCACGTCCGAAGACACGCCGTTCGCCGAGGTCCTGCGTCTGATGATCGAACACGGCGTGCGCCACCTGCCGGTCGTTCGCGACAACGAGGTGATCGGGGTGGTCAGCGATCGCGATCTGCGGATCGCTCGCGGCCTGAGCGCCGAGCACAAGATTCAGGTGCGGGCCGCCGATGTCATGTCGGGCGATCCGGTGTCGGTGTTGGCCGACACGCCGCTGGACGAAGTGGCCTTCACGATGTCAGACCGGAAAATCGGAAGCGTGATCGTCAACGAGAGCGATGGAAGCTTTCTCGGGATTTTCACGGTGACCGATGCGCTGAACGCGCTGATCGAGATCACGCGCGCCAGCAGCAAGGGCTGAAAATTTCACGGGTCGCCGCCGAAGAGTGTATTGAGGGCTTGACCCGAAGCGGCTTTCGCGAAGCCGTCGAAACGTCCCCGTTCGGCAAGGAGCATTGCGGCATCGATGAAGCCCGCCCAGGCCGTTCGCGCCAGCGCGCCGCCGACGCTGACGCGCCGCACACCGAGCGCCTCGATCTCCTGCATCGTGAGTTCGCTCGCGCTGCCGACCAGAAGGTTGACCGGCTTGGGCGCGACGGCGGCCACGACGGCGGCGATCTGCTCGCGGCCGACGATGCCGGGCGCGTACAGGCAATCGGCGCCGGCGTTCGAATAGGCGCGCAGCCGCGCGATCGTTTCGTCGAGATCGGGGCGGCCGACGAGGAAGCACTCGGCCCGCCCGACCAGCAGCGTATCGCCTCCGGCCGCGTCGATTGCGCGGCGCGCGGCACGGATGCGCTCCACGGCAACGTCGATCGTATGCAGCGGCTGCGACGGATCGCCGGTCGCGTCTTCGATCGACAGGCCCGCAACGCCGGTTTCGACTGCAAGGCGCACGTTCGCGGCCACGCCTGCGGCATCAGGTGCAAAGCCGCTTTCGAAGTCGGCGTTGATCGGTACGTCGGTGGCGGCGACCATGGCCTGCAGGTGGGTCAACACAGACTCGACCGGTACCGCGCCGTCCGGTCGGCCGCAAGACCAGGCGAAGCCCGAGCTGGTGGTCGCCAGTGCGTTGAAACCGAGCGACTGCAGGTATCGTGCGCTGCCGACGTCCCAGGGGTTGGGAATCAGGAAGCAGCCGCTGGCATGCAGTTGCCGGAAAGTTCGCCGCTTGTCGGCGATGCTGGGACGTGTCTCGGCCATCTCGACTCCAGGTTTCTTGCGACAGCCTCATTCTGCAGCTAACTGCTGGCGGGCCGCCGTCCCTGCGTTCGATACGCGCGCGGCGTCAGCCCGTGCTGTCGTGCGAATGCACGCTGCATCGCATCGACCGATCGGAAGCCGCTATGGCTTGCGACCTTCTGCTGTGTCCAGCGCGTCTGGCTCAGCAACTGCGTCGCCGAGGCGACGCGCATTCGCTCGACGAAACGCGCCGGCGTGCAGCCCGTTTCGGCAGAGAAGGCGCGCGCGAAATGCCGCGGGCTCATGTTGGCGCGTTCAGCCAGCGAATCGACGCAGAGATTGTCCTGCAGGTGCGTGCCGATCCAGGCGATCAGCTCGCGCAGCCGGTGACTGGCGCCTGCCTGCGACTGCAAGGCAGGGCTCAGTTGCGGCTGCTCGCCGCCGCGCAGCATCGGCAGGGCAAGCGTGCGTGCGATATCGATGGCGACCTGATGACCAAGGTCTTCCTCGACCAGCGCCAGCGCGAGCTCGATGCTGGTGACGACGCCGGCCGAAGTCCAGACCGGACCGTCGCGGACATAGATGCGGTCGCGCTGCACGCGCACCTGCGGCCGCAGCCTGTGCAGCAGAT
>CALLYQ010000015.1 GCA_937858875.1 uncultured Lautropia sp.
CGTCGACCCGGTGGTCCGGCGCGCCTCGAGGTCCTGGTGCGCACGCACCGCGTCGGCCAGTTCGTAGCGCTGGTCGATCTCGAGCCGCACCTTGCCCGACCCGACGACCTTGAACAGCTCGCCGGCCATCTCGACGAGGTTCTCGCGCCGCGCCGTGTGGGGCATCAGGCTCGGACGAGTCAGGTACAGCGAGCCCTTGAGCACAGTCAGCGGAATCGGCGGCACCGGACCCGACGCGTTGCCGAAGCTGACCATCAGCCCGAAAGGTTGCAGGCTGTCGATCGAACCCTGGAACGTGTCCTTGCCGACGCCGTCGTAGACGACCGGCACCATCGCGCCGTTGGTGATCTCGCGCACGCGCTCGGGGACGTTCTCCTCGCGATACAGGATCACGTGATCGGCGCCGGCCTTCTTCGCCAGCGCCGCCTTCTCCGGCGAGCCGGCCGTGCCGATCACGGTCACGCCGAGCGCCTTGGCCCATTGCATCGCGATCAGGCCGACGCCGCCTGCCGCCGCATGGAACAGGATCGTCTGGCCCTTCTGCAGCTTGTAGGTTCGCCGGAACAGGTACTCGACCGTCAGGCCCTTGAGCATCATCGCGGCGGCGGTCTCGAAGTCGACGTTCTTCGGCAGCTTGACCAGCACGGAGGCCGGCATGTTGCGAAGCTCCGCGTAGGCACCCAGCGGCTGCGGCTGCGTGCAGTAGGCGACCCGGTCGCCGACCTTGACCTCGGTGACGTCGGGCCCGACGGCGGTGACCACGCCGGCCCCCTCGAGGCCGATGCCGCCGGGCAGCGGCGACGGATACAGCCCGCTGCGGTAGTAGGTGTCGATGAAGTTCAGACCGATCGCATGGTTCTGCACCTGCGCCTCGCCGGGCCCGGGGGCCCCGACGTCGACGTCGACGAGCTTCATCACTTCGGGGTCGCCGGTTTCGGTGATCCGGATCGCCTTGGCCATCGTTTCGTTCTCCTGGTTGTCGGGTGTTCGTGCTGTCGCGGCGTCGTTCAGAAGGTGCCCGGGTAGGCGCCGCCGTCGATCAGGAAGTTCTGTCCGGTCACGTAGCCGGCCTGCGCGCTGCAGAGGTAGGCGCAGGCCTGGCCGAATTCGAGCGGGTCGCCGAGCCGGCCGGCCGGAACCGACTGCACCCGGCGCGCAGCGGCCTCCTCTTCGGTGATGCCGGCGGCCTTCGCCGCCGCTGCCACGGTATCGCGCACGCGATCGGTATCGAAGACACCGGGCAGCAGGTTGTTGATCGTGACGTTGTGCGCCACGGTCTTGCGCGCAATCCCGGCAACGAAGCCGGTCAGCCCCGAGCGTGCTCCGTTGGACAGTCCGAGGATGTCGATCGGCGCCTTGACCGCGCTCGACGTGATGTTGACGATGCGCCCGAACTTGCGCTCGATCATCGCATCGACGGTGGCCTTGATCAGCTCGATCGGCGTCAGCATGTTCGCGTCGACCGCGCGGATCCAGTCGTCGCGCGTGAAGTTGCGGAAGTCGCCCGGCGGCGGGCCGCCGGCATTGTTCACGAGAATGTCGACCTGCGGCGCAGCCGCGAGCGCCTCGGCGCGCCCCGCCTCGGTCGTGATGTCGCAGGCCACCGCGCGCACCTGCACGCCGGTTTCGTCGACGATGCGCTTTGCGGCAGCTTCGAGCGTGGATGCCGTGCGCGCGTTGATGACCAGGTTCACGCCTTCGCGCGCCAGCGACAGCGCGCAGCCGTAGCCGAGCCCCTTGCTCGCGGCGCAGACCAGCGCCCACTTTCCGTTGATCCCCAGATCCATGTCTTCGCTCCCTTGATTGATCGTGCGGCCGGCCGGTGCCGCCCCAGCGCGAACATACCGCGCGCGCTCCGGACCCGCGGGGCCCGCCTCGTGCCAACGGAACGGGCCGACGCGTTCAGCGGCGCTTGCCGCCGAGCAGCGAGCCGAGCACGCCGCGAACCAGCTCGCGGCCCAGCGTCGTGCCGATCGTGCGTGCCGCGCTCTTGGTCGCCGCTTCGAGCGGCGACTGGCGGCGCCCACCGCCCCCGGTCAGGATGTCGCCGAGAATGCCGCCCAGCCCACCGCCT
>CALLYQ010000016.1 GCA_937858875.1 uncultured Lautropia sp.
CGGCAAGACCAAGCTCGCCAAGGTGCTGGCGCGGGCGCTCGACACGCCACTGATCCGGCTGCAGTGCTACGAGGGCCTGGACATCGGGTCGGCGGCCTACGAGTGGAACGTCGCGCGGCAGATGCTCGAGATCCGGATCGCCGAGGCGCTGCACCAGGCCGACCGCGAACGGCTGGTTGCCAACTTGTATTCGCGCGAGATGCTGATCGAGCGACCGCTGCTGCGGGCGCTGACGCAGCCCAGGTCGCCGGTGCTGCTGATCGACGAACTCGACCGTGCCGACGAACCCTTCGAGGCCTTCCTGCTCGAAGTGCTGGCCGAAGCGCAGCTTTCGGTCCCCGAACTGGGCACGATCCGCGCCGAGTACCCGCCGATCGTGATCCTGACCTCGAACCGCACGCGCGAGATCCATGACGCGCTCAAGCGCCGCTGCCTGTACGCCTGGGTCGACTATCCCGATGCGGCCCGCGAACTCGACATCATCGCTCGAAAGGCGCCCGGGGCCGGCGGCCGACTGGCGGCCCAGGTCGTGGCCTTCGTGCAGAAGGCGCGCCAGCTCGAGCTGTTCAAGGCGCCGGGCGTGGCGGAAACGATCGACTGGGTCAATGCACTGGTCGCGATCGACGCGATGTCGCTCGACCCGCGCTCGGTCTCGGACACGCTGGGCGTGCTGCTGAAATACCAGGACGACATCGCCCGGTTCGAGGACGGCGGTGCCGCCGCCGCGATCCTGGCCGAACTGCACGCCGAGGGCATTCTCGAGCGCCAGCCTGCCTGAGGCGCGTGTGAACGAACGTCCGTGTCCGCATCGGCCGGCGCCGCGGATGGCATCACGATCGTGAGCCCGCGCGGAATGCAGGGCGCAGCCTGGGCGCGAGGCCGGCCGTGAGCGGACGCTTCGCCGACAATATCGTGCATTTCGCCCGGGTGCTGCGAGCCGCCGGCCTGCCGGTCGGCCCCGACCGGATCCAGGCCGCGATCGCCGCCATCGAGCTGACCGGCATCGAACGGCGCGACGATGTCCATGCCGCACTGTCGGCCGTGATGCTCGCACGCCACGAACAACAGCCGGTCTTCGACGCGGCCTTCGCAGCGTTCTGGCGCGATCCGAAGCTGCTCGAGCGGCTGATGCTGCAGATGCTGCCGCGCGTCAGCGGCAAGCCCGGCACGCCGACGCCGCGGCAACAGCCGCGCCGGGTCGACGAAGCGCTGGCTCCGCCGCCGGGCGAGCAGACGCCTCGCCCGCCGTCCGAAGAGGACCAGCAGAGCGTCGAGGCGCTGCTCAGCCACTCCGATCGCGAGCGGCTGCAGCGCGCAGACTTCGAAGGCATGTCGGCCGCCGAATTCGCTATCGCGCGACGGCTGGCCGAGAGCGTGCCGCTGCCGGTGCGTCCGGTACGCGTGCGCCGCCTGACACCGTCGGCGCGCGGTCGCATCGACCTGCGCCGCGCGCTGCGGCGCGCCGCACGTGCGCCCGACACGATCGAACTGCCGCGTTCGGCCCCGCGCCGGCAAGCGCCGCCGCTGGTCATCCTGATCGACATCTCGGGGTCGATGGACCGCTACGCGCGCGTGTTCCTGCACTACGCATACGGGCTGACCCAGCGCCACCACCGTGTCCACACGCTCGTCTTCGGCACGCGGCTCACCGACATCACGCGCTGCCTGCGCCATCGCGATCCCGACGTCGCGATCGAGCGTGCCGACGAGCTGGTGCGCGACTGGCACGGCGGCACGCGGATCGCGTCGAATCTCGCGACCTTCAACCGGAGCTGGGCGCGCAGGCTCTTGACCGGCAACGCCGCACTGCTGCTGGTCACCGACGGACTCGATCGCGACGAACAGGGCGCGCTGTCCGACGAGGCCGCGCGGCTCGCGCGATTCGCGCACGAACTCGTCTGGCTCAATCCGCTGCTACGCTACGAGTGTTTCCAGCCCCGGGCGGCCGGCGTGCGTGCCCTGTTGCCGCACGTGGACCGGATGCTGCCGATGCACAACCTCGCCAGTCTCGCCGACCTGGCGCAGGCGCTGTCCAGGCAGCCGCCGCAGGCTGGCGGCCAACGAAAACGAAGAACGGGACCTCCGACATGAACCTGCAAGGCGAAAGACTGATTCCGGCCTCCCCCGAAGCGACCTGGGCGGCCTTGAACGATCCCGAAACGCTGAAAGACTGCATCAAGGGATGCGAGTCGCTCGAGAAGACCGGCGACAACGAGTTCCTGGCGACGATGGCGCTGCGCATCGGCCCGGTGAACGCGCGCTTCAAGGGACGCCTGCAGTTGCAGAACATCGAGCCGATCAGCGCGTACACGATCGCCTTCGACGGCCAGGGTGGCGTTGCGGGCTTCGGCAAGGGCACGGCCGACGTGAGCCTGAAACCCGAGGCAGACGGCACGCTGCTCGGCTATTCGGCAAAAGCGCAGGTCGGGGGTAAGCTGGCGCAGGTGGGATCACGGCTGATCGACTCGGCAGCCAGCAAGATCGCCGAAGATTTCTTCGCCGCCTTCGAGGCGCGGCTGGCCGCGCTGTTTCCGCAGGCGCGCGTGCTGCGTGTCGATCGCGATTATGCGCGCACCCGCGCGCAGTGGGAAAAGCTGCTCGACACCAT
>CALLYQ010000017.1 GCA_937858875.1 uncultured Lautropia sp.
CCGCACGACGCCGATCGACGCGAGGATCATCACGACGGCGACGATCATGAAGAAGCCGCACAGCACCGCGTTGACCTGATTGTTGAAGGCGACGCGGGTCATCTCCTCGACCGTCTTCGCCGGCGCGAGCACCGTTCCCTGCGCTGCCGCCTCCTTGAAGCGGCTCGCCAGCGACAGGAAACCGATGCTCGGATCGGGATGGAAGATCTTCTGCCAGCCGGCCGTCATCGAGGTGACGAACAGCCATAGCGTCGGCACGACCGGCACCCAGACATACCGTTCCTTCTTCATCTTCACGAGGATCACGGTGCCGAGGATCAAGGCCATCGAGGCGAGCATCTGGTTGCCGATGCCGAACAGGGGCCAAAGCGTGTTGATGCCGCCCAGCGGATCGGTCACGCCCTGATAGACGAACCAGCCCCAGCCGGCCACGGCCACCGTGGTGCCGACGAGGTTGCCGAGCCAGCTGTGCGTTGCGCCCATGCCCGGGATGAAGGTGCCGGCCAGATCCTGGACCATGAAGCGGCAGGCGCGCGTGCCGGCGTCGACGGCCGTCAGAATGAACAGCGCCTCGAACAGGATCGCGAAGTGATACCAGAAGGCCATCATCGCGCGGCTGCCGAACAGGTCGCTGACGATCACGGCCATGCCGACAGCGAAGGTCGGCGCGCCGCCGGCGCGCGACAGGATGCTGCCTTCGCCGACTTCGTCTGCGATCCGGGTCAGCAGCTCCGGCGTCACCGCGAAGCCCCAGCCGTTGATGACCTCGGACGCCGACTGCACGGTGTTCCCGATCACGGCGGCCGGCGAGTTCATCGCGAAGTAGACGCCCGGATCGAGCACGGCTGCGCAGATCATCGCCATGATGGCGACCAGCGATTCGCCGAGCATTCCGCCGTAGCCGATGAAGCGTGTCTGCGATTCGCGCTCCACGAGCTTCGGCGTCGTGCCCGAAGACACGAGCGCATGGAAGCCCGAGCATGCGCCGCAGGCGATCGTTATGAACAGGAACGGGAACAGGCTGCCGGCGAAGACCGGGCCGGTGCCGTCGATGAAGCGCGTGACGGCGGGCATCTTCAGATCGGGCAGTGCGATCAGGATGCCGATCGCCAGCCCGAAGATCACGCCCAGTTTCAGGAAGGTCGACAGGTAATCGCGCGGCGCCAGCAGCAGCCAGACCGGCAGCACCGACGCCACGAAGCCGTAAATCACGAGCGCCAGCGTGAGTTGCGGGCCGTCGAGCGTGAACACCGACGACCAGCTGGCGCTCTGGGCGATGTCCTCGCCGTAGACGATGGCCGCCATCATCAGCACGAAACCGATGATCGAGATCTCGGCGATGCGCCCCGGGCGGATGAAGCGCATGTATACGCCCATGAACAGCGCGATCGGGATCGTCATCGCGATCGTGAAGGTACCCCAGGGGCTGTCGGCGAGCGCCTTGACCACGATCAGCGCCAGCGCCGACAGGATGATGATCATCACGCCGAGCGTGCCGAGCATGACGACGACGCCGGCGAAGGGGCCGAGCTCCTGCCTGGCCATCTCGCCCAGGGAGCGGCCGTCGCGACGGACCGACACGAACAGGATCAGGAAATCCTGCACGGCGCCGGCCAGCATGACCCCGACCAGGATCCAAAGCGTGCCCGGCAGGTAACCCATCTGCGCGGCCAGGATCGGTCCCACCAGCGGGCCGGCGCCGGCGATCGCGGCGAAGTGGTGGCCGAACAGCACCCACTTGTTCGTCGGCACGTAGTCGAGGCCGTCGTTGTGGCGCTCGGCCGGTGTCAGCCGGCGATCATCGAGCTCGAAGACGCGCTCGGCAATGAAGCGGCTGTAGAAGCGGTAGGAGATCGAGTAGCAGGCCAGCGCCGCCAGCACCATCCATGCGGCGCTGACGGTCTCGCCGCGACTGAGCGCAAGCATCGCGAAGGAGCCGGCGCCGACGATGGCGATCAGCAGCCAGAGCAGCATCTCGCCGATACCCGTCCGGCGGTTCGCTGCGCCTGGGTTCGCTTGCGTCATGCTCATGGCGATCTCTCCCTGTCGATCCCGCCGATGACCTTGCTTGTTCTTTTGCAACGTCGTTGCGTCGCATCATAGTGCCGGGCTGGCGTTCCTGCTACGGGCGGAAATCCGCTGCCCCATTGGATACGGAGTCGGATCCCCGGTCTAGGGAAGACTCCGCATCCAGGCTCGCGGAGAGATCCCGACTTTCTGCGTGAAGACCCTGGACAGCGCCGACGGGTTCGCATATCCGAGTTCGGCCGCGATCATCTTGATCGATCGGCCTTCGCGCAGTTGCGCCTGGGCGATCGTCAGCCGCCAGTCAGACAGATGCTCGGCCGGCGTTTGCCCGACCACGGCGCGAAACCGGGCGGCGAACGCGCTGCGCGACATGCCCGATCGGGCGGCCATCAGCTCCAGGCTCCAGGCGTGGCCGGGATCTTCGTGCACCGCAACGAGTGCGCGCGCGAGCTTCGGATCGGAGAGGCCGGCGAGCAGCCCGGCGGAGATGCCGCCCTCATCCGGATGATCGAGCAGCCAGCGCAGCAATTGCAGCAGCACGACCTCGAACAGGCGATCGGCCAGCAGCCGGTGGCCGCAGCGCACGCGATCGGTTTCGGCGAACAGCAGCGACAGCGCCTGCTCCAGACCCTGCACGCGGCGCGAAGGGAGCACCACGAACGCGGGCAGCGCGCGCGCCAGCGGATGCCGCTCGCCGCCGTCGAAATCGAGCGAAGCGCAGGTGAAATCCGAGCCTTCGGCCGGTGCGCTGTGGAAATCGTGCGCGAGCGGGCGTGGATAGAAGAGAACGCTGGGCTCTCGCACCTCGATCCGCTGCGGCGCGCCTGCTCCCGGGCGATGCGTGACGACGAGCTCTCCGTGCCTGAGCACGTGCAGGAAGCCGCGGCCGGGCATCGCTTCCAGCCGCGTGACTCCGCACAAGGGGCCGTTGTGGAACAAGTGGGCGCGCACGCGGAAGCGCTCGAGCATCGCGGACAGGCGGTCGATCGGGGGCATCGGGTTCTGGACGAATCGGTATCTATTCTGGACGAATCATTCCCAATGATACGGAGTTCGGCGCGACACTGCGATCGTCCCGGAAGGCCTTGCGTGCAGCTTCGAGCGCCAATGGCCCGGGGCACTTCTCCATTCACTCATCGCGTTCGGAGGTCGAAAGATGTCTCGCGTTCCCCTCGTCAAAGACGGCACGATCCCGGCTGGCAGCAAAGCCCGGCTCGACGAAATTCATGGCGCCTTCGGTGCCACGCCGAACATGTTCCGGGCCGTTGCCAACTCGCCGGCCGCGCTGGCCAGCATGTGGGCTTCGTTCGGCGCACTCGGCGCAGGTGTGCTCGGCGCCCGGCTGGGCGAGCAGATCGCCGTGGCGATCGCCAACCGCAACGGCTGCGAATACTGCCTGGCCGCGCATACGGTGCTGGGTCGCAAGGCAGGCGCCGGCGCCGACGAAATGGCGGCCGCCCAGGTAGGCGAATCCTCGGATTCGAAGACCGCGGCGGCCTTGCGCTTTGCACTGAAGCTCGTCGACGAGTCCGGCCGCGTCGCCGATGCCGACGTGCAGGCGCTGCGCTCGGCCGGTTTCGACGACGAGCAGATCGTCGAGATCGTCGCTCACGTGGCGCTGAACCTGTTCACGAATTACGTGAACGTGGCGCTCGCCGTGCCGGTCGATTTTCCGCCGGTCCGACTGCGCGACGCCGCTTGAATGCGGCACACTCGCCCATCGAACGGAAGGAGTGCGATCGATGGGCGAAGCGCAAGTCGTCGGCCGGCTGAAGGCCGTACTGGTCGGCAAGGCCGTGCCCTATGCGCGCCCCGGCGCATTCAGCGCCATCGACAAGCAGGCGGTATCCGGCCGGGTCGAGGTTTGCGCCGAGGGTCTGGCCGGCGACGAGCAGGGCGATCGCCGGGTGCACGGCGGGCCGGACAAGGCCGTGCACTGCTACGCCTGGTCGCACTATGCCGGCTGGCGTGCGGAGTTGCCGGGCTCGCCGCTTTGGCGCGAGCCCGGTGCTTTCGGCGAGAACTTCAGCGTCGAAGGGATCGACGAATCGAGCGTGTCGATCGCCGAGCAGTGGCGCGCGGGCAGCGCCGTCTTCGAACTGAGCCAGGGCCGGCAGCCGTGCTGGAAGCTCAACGAGCGCTTCGGCGTGGCCGACATGTCGAAGCGTGTGCAGGACAGCCTGCGTGCCGGCTGGTACCTGCGCGTGCTGTCGCCGGGTACTGTCGGCGCTGGCGACGAGATCGTTCGCATCGCCTGCCCGTGGCCGGAGTGGACGGTCGAGCGCCTGCTTCGGATCATCCGCGACCGCGAATGCGAGCCTGCGCTGTTGCGGCAGGTCCTGGAACTGCCGCTGCCGGCGTCGTGGCTCAAGCTGTTTCGCGGGCGGCTCGAATCAGGCCAGACCGAGTCGTGGGCCGGGCGCCTGTTCGGTTGAGTGCGCCGGACCGCCGGACCGCCGGATCGCCGGATCGCCGGGCTCAGCCCGTCTGCACTCCGGTTTCGCGCACGATCCGGCCCCATTTCTCGGTTTCGCTGCGGATCACGCGCTCGAATTCGCCGGGCGTGCCGGCGACGACCACGTTGACCTGGTCTTCATGGCTGCGCACGACCTCGGGGTCGGCGAGGGCCTGCGTGGCTTCGCGATGCAGCGCGGCGAGGACATCGGCCGGCACGCCGCGTACGGTCAGCAGCCCCTGCCAGGTGTCGAAGACCAGGTCCGTATAGCCCGATTCGCTGAATGTCGGCACGGCGGGCAGTTGCGGCATCCGCAGCGCGCTGCTGACCGCAAGCGGCACGGCCGTGCCGGCCTTGACATGTTCCCAGACGGCCGACGGCGTTTCATACAACAGCGGCACCTGGTAGCCGACGAAATCCCGCACCGCCGGAGCCGTGCCCTTGTACGGCACGTGCACGATGTCGAGCTCCGCGCGTCGCTTGTAGGTTTCGCCGACCATGTGGCCGATCGTGCCGTTGCCGGTGGAGCCGTAGGCCAGAGACACACCCGCGCGCACGCGCGCCTCGAGATCGCCGAGGCTTTCGACGCCGAGCTTGCGGTGCGCGAACAGCACCGTGACCGAACGCGAGAACTGCGTGATCGGCTGCAGATCGCGCAGCACGTCGTAGGCTTGCGTGGCAAAGACGTGCGGATTGATCGCCAGCAGGCCGATCGTGCCCAGCAGCAGCGTGTAGCCGTCGGCAGCAGCCCTCGCGACGTGGCCGGCGCCGATCATGCCGCTCGCGCCCGCCCGGTTCTCGACGACGACGGTCCAGCCCTCGTCGCGCCCCATGCGCTCGGCGACCTGGCGAGCCCTCAAATCCGAAGTGCCGCCCGCAGGGAAGGGCACGATCAGGCGGATCGGACGACCCTTCGCCGGAAAGGTGCCGGCGCGGACCTCTGCAGGTCTCAGCAGCGCGGCGCCCGCCGCAGCACAGGCGGCGGCCAGCAGGCGGCGCCGGGACGGTATGGAGCTGGGGGGCAGGGGTTGGAGATTCATGGTGTCGGTCGCGGGCGAACAAGCGGCGAAGTATGAACAATTCTGGAATTCTCATACGAGCTGCGGCGAAACGCCAGTGCTCGCCTGAAGTTGCCTGAAGGGCAGCCAGCGGTGGGAGTGCGAGCGCGAGCTACCATCCCGGCATTGAGGGAGGGCTTGATGCAGCGCTTCACGATTTCGCTGGACGACGAACTCGCCGACGGTTTCGACCGGCTGATCGCCGGACACGGCTACGCGAGCCGCTCGGAGGCCGTGCGCGACCTGATCCGGGAGCGTCTGGGCTGTACGCTGCTCGAAGCCGGCGATGCGAAGTGGTGCATCGCCAACGTCAGCTACGTCTACGACCACCACGACCAGCTCGTCGTCGCGCGGGTCGTCGGCGCACAGCACGAGCATCACGATCTCGTCGTTTCCAGCCTGCACACGCATCTGGACCACCACCATTGCATGGAAAGCGTGGTCCTGCGCGGGCCGGTGCCGGAGGTCAGCGAGCTTGCGCGCAAGCTGATCGCGCTTCGCGGCGTGCGCCATGGCGCGGTGCATCTGGTGCCGCTGGCCGACGAACAGGGCAGCCATCGGCATGGCGGCCGAGGCCCGGTCCATGGGCATCAGCGGCCGATTGCGTGAATCCACGATCCAGCGGGGCCGCTCGCGCCCTGCAACGGCAAGCGCTAGAATATGACCAACATAGGTCATATCGTGGAGTCCGTAGTGGAGGAGCTTCAGCTTAAGGATGCGAAGGCGCGACTGTCGGCTGTGGTCGATCGCGCGGTTGGTGGCGAACCGACCGTGATCACTCGACACGGCCGGAAAGAGGTCGTGCTGGTTTCGTTCGAGGAGTGGCAGCGAATTTCCAAGGTTCCGAGCTTTGCCGACCTGCTGCTCGCTTTTCCCGGCGAATCGGAAGACATCCCCGATAGAGTCCGCAAACCCGCTCGCAGTTCGAGCGACACGAGTCGCTGAGCTTTGTCTTGTATCTGCTCGATACCAACATCGTTTCGGCCGATGCCCCAGCGCACCGCCGGATCGGCCTCGAGGCTTTCGCGACTTGGTTGCGCGAACACTCCGAGCAGTTGTACATCTCGACCATCACCGTTGCCGAGATCGAAGCGGGGATCGCTCGCGCGGTGAGGATCGGCGCCGCGACGAAGGCGGAGCGCTTGCGGCATTGGCTCGCTGCCGTCGAACATTTCTACGCCGCGCGCATCCTGCCTTTCGACATCGGCGCTGCCCGCGAGGCAGGGACGATCCTGGATCGAGCTCGCGCGCATGCGCCGGGATTCGAGGACATCGCGATCGCTGCCACCGCCGCGGCACGCGGATTGGTTGTCCTGACGGCAAACGAGCGTCATTTCGCGTCACTCGGCGTGCCCTTCGTCAATCTGCTGAAGCAGCTTCCGCGTTAACTGAGGGGCGGAGGAGAGCGCACCGCTGTCGACGAGCCGCGATCGGAGTTAATCTGCGTCCTCGCCCGGACGAGGCCTCGACCGGGCCCAGCCGGGAACGGGAGCACGCAACGATGGCCGATACGAACCGCGAACTGGTCGTTCTGATGACCCGTGGCACCGACCACGAACTGTCGTCGGTGGGATTCACGATCGCCAACGGCGCGATCACTGCCGGCATGAAGGTCTACGCCTTCCTCACGAGCTCGGCCGTCGACCTCGTGCGCAAGCGCGCGGTCGACACCACGCATGTTCCACCGCTCGAACCGCTGAAATCGCTGGTCGAGGACTTCATCAGGCGCGGCGGCACCGTCATCGCCTGCACGCCCTGCGTGAAGGCGCGCGGTTACGAACAGTCGGATCTGATCGACGGCGTCACGATCCAGGGGGCCAGTTCGATCCTCGAACCGCTGAAGCAGGGCGCGGCGAGCCTGTCGTTCTGATCGTCGGCGCCGGCTGGCCTTGCCGTGATCCGGTTCAGCCGCCCGCGCTTGTCTCGCCCTAAACCGCGTCGCCGACGACGTCCAGCAGACCCTGCAGCGCCGGCGTCATCCGCGCCGGCGACCACAGCAGCCGCGTGACCGAGCGGATCGTCCGGTTGCGCAGCGGCAGGTAGCGGACACCGGCCATCCCGGCGCGCGCCAGCGCCGCCGGCACCAGCGCCACGCCCATGCCGGCGGCCACCAGCGCGACTACGGTAAGCCAGTGCCTGACCTCGTGGCGCTGCGTCGGAGCGAAGCCCGCATCGACGCACAGCGCAACGATCCGTTCGTAGTAGGCCGGAGAGACTTCGCGGGCGAACAGCACCAGCGGCTCGCTGGCCAGCGCCGACAGATCGGCCAGGCGCCGCTGCGCCTGCGGATGATCCTCGGGCAGGCAGCAGACAAAGGGCTCGGTCAGGTATTCGATGCCTTCCAGGTCCGACGGCACGGTCGGTGCGTGGGCGAAGCCGGCGTCGAGCCGGCCGGCGCGCAGGGCCTCGATCTGCTCGGCCGAATTCAGTTCGTGCAGGACCAGCTCGATGCCGGGATTGTCGTGCTGGAAGCGCTTGAGCCGCTGCGGCAAGTCCCGGTACAGCATCGATGCCACGAAGCCCAGTTGCAGGCGCCCGATCTTGCCGGCCGCGATGCGGGCGGCCAGCGTGCGCGCATCGGCCGCCTGGGCGAGGATCTGACGCGCTTCGACGAGGAACACCGCGCCGGCCGCAGTGAGCCGGACCTGCTTGCTGCTGCGCTCGAACAGTTGCACGCCGAGGTCTACTTCGAGTTGCTTGATATTGAAGCTCAGCGGCGGCTGGGAGATCGATAGCCGCTGGGCCGCACGGCCGAAATGCAGCTCCTCGGCCAGTGTCACGAAGTAGCGAAGATGACGCAGTTCCACGACTCCTCCCTGCCGGTCGATCGGCAATCTGGCACGGCGCCCGATCGGACGCAGAGTGGGGACGACGATACAAGAATCGTATCGTTCGAATCATATAAACGATTGGACGTGTATCGATGGCGGCGAAATAATCTGCACACTCTTCACCATCACCGATCGAGGTCCCAGATGCTCGAACCCCGCAGGCTCCCCGAAGCGAATCTTGCCGCCCGAGACGAGGAGCATCCGATCCCCGACAATTTCGGTGCGAACCTGTTCCGCGCCGACCCGGGCTTCGATCCGCTGCTGGATCTGTACCTGCCTCGCGATCTGGCGAACCATCTGCGTCCGCACCTGGACCGGCTCGGCGCGCTGGCCGGCGGCCGGCTCGACGAACTGGCCCGTACCGCCGACCTCAATCCGCCCGAGCTATCGGTGCGAACCCGCAGCGGCAAGGATCTGCAGAGCGTCATCAAGCACCCGGCCTACGTCGAACTCGAGCGCACCGCCTATTCCGACTACGGGCTGGCGGCGCTGTCGCACCGCGGCGGCGTGCTCGGCTGGTCGCAGCCGATGCCGGGCGCCGCGAAATACGCGCTGACTTATCTGTTCGTGCAAGCCGAGTTCGGCCTGTGCTGCCCGGTCAGCATGACCGACTCGCTGACCCGCACGCTGCGCAAGTTCGGCGACCCGGAACTGGTGTCGCGCTTCCTGCCGGCGCTGACCAGCCTGGACTTCGACGAAATGTTCCAGGGCGCGATGTTCATGACCGAACAGGATGCCGGCTCCGACGTCGGCAAGACCGCCACGCGCGCCTGGCAGGACGAAGACGGCAACTGGCGCCTCGAAGGCGACAAGTGGTTCTGCTCGAATCCCGACGCCGGCCTGGCGATGGTGCTGGCGCGGCCTGACGGTGCACAGGCCGGCACACGCGGCCTCACGCTGTTCCTGCTGCCGCGCGAGCTCGACGACGGCACGCCGAACCACTTCCGGATCCTGCGCCTGAAGGACAAGATGGGCACCCGCTCGATGGCCAGCGGCGAGATTCGGCTGGAAGGCGCGATCGCCTATCCGGTCGGCGATCTGGGCCGCGGCTTCGTGCAGATGACCGACATGATCAACAACTCGCGCCTGTCCAACGGCGTGCGTGCCGCCGGCCTGATGCGCCGCGCGCTCACCGAGGCGCTGTTCATCTCGCGCAACCGCGAAGCCTTCGGCCGCAAGCTGATCGACCTGCCGCTGATGCGTCGCCAGCTCGCGAAGATGATGGTCTGGACCGAGCAGGCCCGCACTTTCGTGTTCCAGACCGCCGAGGCGCTGCGCCGCGCCGACAGCGGCGACGAGGAAGGTCGCCGGCTGGCGCGCATCCTGACCCCGCTGATCAAGTTCCGCGCCTGCCGCGACGCGCGCAAGGTGACCGGTGACGGCATGGAGATCCGCGGCGGCTGCGGCTACATCGAGGAGTGGGGCGACGCGCGGCTGGTGCGCGATGCGCACCTGGGCTCGATCTGGGAAGGCACCAGCAACATCGTCGCGCTCGACGTCATGCGCGCGATCCGCAAGGAAGACACGCTGAACGCCCTCGAGCGGCACGTCGCGCAGCAACTGCGCGAAGCCGAGCTGCCGGCCGCGCTGCACAAGAGCTTCGAGGACGCCTGGGCGAAAGTGCGCGAACTCGCGACCGAGGCCGCCAAGGCCCCTGGCGAAAGCCTGGCGCGCCAGGCCGCTTCGGGCCTGTACCACGTGGTCTCCGCGACGTCGATGGCCTGGGAGGCGCGCCGCGCCGAGGGCGACGGCGCCGGCCGGCGCCTGCTGCTGGCCCAGCTCGTGCTGCGTCACCGCGTGCTGCCGCGCGATCCGCTGGTCAACGAGGCCGACGACGCCGAACTGCTGGATCAGCTGCTGTCCGAAGCGCCGATGGCGATCGATTCGGTGCCCACGCTGGTCTGAGCGGCACGGGGCGGTAAGAGCCGCCCCCGAGAGAAGAATGAGGGGCGCGCGATCGCGTGCCCCGGATTCACGAGGAGTGAAGACCATGAGTCTTCTGTTCGGTATCGATATTCCGCTGGCGAGCGCCTTCGGAATCGAGGGCTTGTCGGTCGGCAACGACGAGGCGCGGCTGCGCCTGCCCTGCGACCCGCGATTCGCGAACAGCCGCGGCGACGTCAGCGGGGGCGCAATCGGCGTGCTGTTCGACTGCGGGCTCGCCGCCACGGTGCGCTCCCACGCTCCCGATCGCTTCGGCGTCGTCACCGTCGATCTGTCATGTCATTTCATCGCGTCCTGCGCCGGAGATGTCACGCTCACAGCGCGTTGCGACCGGCGCGGACGCACGCTGAGCTTTGCGCGCGGCGAGGCGCGCGATGAGCACGGCAAGCTGATCGCCACTGCTACCGGCGTCTTCATCCTGGCGCCGCGAACCAGTCAATGAGAAGAAAGGAACGAGCAAGAAGAAGAGCCAGAAGAACCGATCGCGAACAACAAGAAAAATCGCAGAAAAACTTCCGAAACCACGAGGAACTCTCACAATGAAATCCCTGTTCAAACCCGTCGTCACCGCCGCGTTCGCTTCCTGCGTCGCGTTCGGCGCCCCGGCCACTGCCGCTGCCGAAGATGCCTTTCCGTCGAAACTGATCAACTTCGTCATTCCGTATGCCGCCGGCGGTCCGACCGACGCGATGGCGCGCACGCTGGCCGTCGCGCTGCGCGAGAATCTCGGGCAGTCGGTCATCGTCGAGAACAAGGCGGGCGCCGGCGCGAACATCGGCGCCGAGTATGTCGCACGCGCCAAACCCGACGGCTACACGATCATGCTCGGCACGCCGGCGCCGCTGGCGATCAACGTGAGCCTGTTCCGCAAGCTGAAGTACGACCCGCTGCGCGATTTCGCGCCGGTCATCAAGATCGGCACGCTGCCGAACGTGCTCGCCGTGCACCCGGATGTTCCTGCGAACGACATGAAGGAGTTGATTGCCTACGCCAAGGCCAATCCGGACAAGCTGACCTTCGCCTCGTCGGGCAGTGGCGCGTCTTCGCATCTGGCCGGCGTGTTGTTCAACAACATGGCCGGCACCGACATGCTGCACGTGCCGTACAAGGGAACGGGCCCGGCGCTGACCGATCTGCTCGGCGGCCAGGTCACGATGACCTTCACCGACGTATTGACCGCGCTGCCCCACATCCGTACGGGCAAGCTGAAGGCGATCGGCGTGACGTCGGCCAATCGTTCGCGCGTGCTGCCCGATGTCCCGACGCTGGCCGAGCAGGGGCTCACCGGCTACGATTCGAGCGTGTTCTTCGGCGTCGTCGCGCCCGCGGGCACGCCCGAGCCTGTGATCGCACGGCTGAACGAGGCCTTCCGCGCCGCGCTGCTCGATCCGAAGGTCAAGGAACTGCTCGACAGCCAGGGACTCGAAGCGCCAGAGTCGCAGACGCCCGAAGCGCTCGGCGAATTCATGAAGACCGAAGTGGCCAAGTGGGCCGAAGTGGTCAAGTCCTCGGGCGCACAGGTGGATTGAGATGGCGACGAATCCGAACGAATCGCCGGCCGGCGCGCTGACCGGCCTGAAGGTCGTCGACCTGAGCCGCGTGCTCGGCGGCCCGTACTGCACGCAGATCCTCGGCGATCACGGCGCAGAGGTGTTGAAGATCGAGCCGCCGCAGGGCGACGAGACGCGCGACTGGGGGCCGCCGTTCGAAGGCGACACGGCGTCCTATTTCATCGGCGTGAACCGCAACAAGAAGGGGCTGGTTCTCGACCTGCGGGAGCCGGCGGCGCGCGAGGCGCTGTTCGTGCTGCTCGAAGACGCCGACGTGCTGGTCGAGAATTTCAAGACTGGCACGCTGGAAAAATGGGGAATGGGCTGGGACGTGCTGAAGGAGCGCTTCCCGCGCCTGGTTCACTGCCGGATCTCCGGTTTCGGCGCCGACGGACCACTGGGCGGATTGCCCGGCTACGACGCGGTGATCCAGGCGATGGCCGGGCTGATGAGCGTGAACGGCGAAACCGGTGGCGAACCGCTGCGAGTCGGGCTGCCGGTCGTGGACATGGTCACCGGGCTGAATGCGGCGGTCGGCATCCTGCTCGCCTTGAACGAGCGCCAGAGCAGCGGCCGCGGCCAGTTCGTCGAGGCCGCGTTGTACGACTGCGGCATCTCGCTGCTGCACCCGCACATGCCGAACTTCCTGGCGACAGGCAAGCTGCCGGTCCGCACCGGCAATGCGCATCCGAATATCTGCCCGTACGACACTTTCCGCACGCGCACGACGCCGATCTTCCTGGCCGTCGGCAACGACGGGCAGTTCGCGCGGCTGTGCGCCGAGCTCGGCGCCCCCGCACTGGCCAGCCGGCCCGAGTACGCCGAGAAGAGCCAACGCCGGGCGCACAGCACGGCGCTGAGAGCCGAGCTCGAAGCCCTGCTGGCCGATCACGACTGCGAACCGCTCGCGCGCAGCCTGATTGCGAAAGGCGTGCCCTGTGGTCCGGTCTACGGGCTCGACGAAGTCGTCGCCCATCCGCATACCGCGCACCGCGGAATGCTGGTGGAGATCGGCGACTATCGCGGCACCGGTTCGCCGATCAAGCTCGATCGCACGCCGGCGAGCTACCGCTTGCCCCCGCCGGCGTTCGGCGAACACACTGAAGAAGAGTTCCGGTTACGTGGGCTGGCGGTGCCGACGGCTGCAGGCGGCGCAAAGCCGGGCGCCTGACCTGCGCATCGAGCCTGACGGCCCGATAGGGCCCATCGCAGCGGAGTGGTCATTCAGCAGGGCCGCGGATTCCGTCTCGAGCAGGAAGTCGATCAGCCGTTCGATGTTCGCGAACACTCGCCGGGAATAGATCAGCTTTACCACGATCGAGTTCCCGGCCTCCGAGCGGGTTTCCCTTGTGCACGATCCTTCAGGTAGGCATGGACGTTGTCCGCCGGATAACCGTCGCCGGTTGCGCTTGCCTCGGCTCGCGAGGCAAGAGCATCGGACAAGAAGCTGGCACGTTGCTGTGCAGCCAAGCCAGCAGCCCGGATGGCCTCGACCATGAAGGCATGCGGAGTGATGCCTGTTGCCGGGCCGCGGCCATCGCAAGCTGCTTGACGTCTTCCGGAAGCTTCAACGAAGTGGTGGACATCGGCGTCATCCGATTGGTAACACCGTAGTAGTACCGCGCGATGAGAGCCTGCCCCTTCAGGTGGCTTGCGCCGCCGCCTCGATGATGGCGATGTCGATCTTGCGCATCGTCATCATCGCCTCCATCGCGCGTTTCGCCTTGGCGCGATCGGCGCTGGTGGTCAATTCCATCAACCGCCTCGGCGTGATCTGCCAGGAATGGCCCCAACGATCCTTGCACCAGCCGCAGTCGCTCTCCTTGCCCCCGTTGCCGACGATCGCGTTCCAGTAGCGGTCGGTCTCTTCCTGGTTCTCGGTCAGCACCATGAAGCTGACCGACTCGTTCGGCGTGAACGCCGGGCCCCCGTTGAGACCCAGGAACGGTCGCCCGAGTACGGTGAACTCGACGGTCAGTTCGTTGCCCTCCTTGCCGCCGGGGTAGTCGGACGGGGACGCGTTGACGCTGTCGACATGGCTGTCGGGAAAGGTCGCGGCATAGAACTCGGCCGCCTTGCTGGCTTGGCCGTGGTCGAACCACAGGCAGGTGACGAGCTTGGTCATGTTCGATCTCCTTTCATCATCGGCCGTCAGGTCTGCGCAACCGCGCAGCCCGGCGTTCGCGATCCTTCGCCGGCCAAGCTATCCGATGGCGCCTTCGACCACGCGGACGTCGATCGTTTCAAGCGTCAGGAGAGAGAATGATCGTCGTCGCCGCCAATGTTCTTGCGTACTTGCTGATTCCCGGTCGCAACCCGGCAGACGCAGAGAACTGTTGCAGAGCGACGCCCAGTGCGCCGCGCCGCGGCTTTGGCGAAGCGGGTTGCGCAATGTGCTCGTGAAGGCGTTCCCGCAGCGTGCCGTCGCGCTTTCCGGCGTCTGAGGGCGGCTCCTCGAGCGAGACGACGCTGAGTCTCAGAGCGCATCCGCCGCGAAATCCGCCAGCCTTGACCGCTCGCCGCGCTGCAGCGTCACGTGCCCGGCGTGCGCCCATCCCTTGAACCGGTCGACCACATAGGTCAGCCCGGACGAACCCTCGGTCAGGTAAGGCGTGTCGATCTGCGCGATGTTGCCCAGGCAGATCACCTTCGTGCCGGGGCCGGCGCGCGTGACCAGCGTCTTCATCTGCTTGGGCGTCAGGTTCTGCGCCTCGTCGATGATCAGGAACTTGTTGATGAAGGTGCGCCCGCGCATGAACGACAGCGCCTTGACCTTGACCCGGGTGCGGATCAGTTCGTTGGTCGTTGCGCGGCCCCATTCGCCGGACGACGGGTCGGGCTGGTTCAGCACTTCGAGGTTGTCCTCGAGCGCGCCCATCCACGGCTGCATCTTTTCTTCTTCGGTGCCGGGCAGGTAGCCGATGTCTTCGCCGACCGGCACCGTCGCCCGGGTCATGATGATCTCGGTGTAGCGCTTCGTCTCGAGCACCTGCACGAGTCCGGCGGCCAGCGCGAGCAGCGTCTTGCCGGTGCCGGCCTGACCAAGCAGCGAGACGAAGTCGATCTCCGGGTTCATCAGCAGGTTCAGCGCGAAGTTCTGTTCGCGGTTGCGCGCGGTGATGCCCCAGACGGCGTTCTTCAGGTGCGCGTAGTCGCGCAGCGTCTGCAGAACGGCTGTACGGCCGGCGATCTCGCGCACCTGCGCGACCAGTGGCAGTTCGCCTTCGGACCAGACGAACTGGTTCAGCATCAGCGAGGACACCAGCGGCCCGGTCACCCGATAGAAGGTGTGGCCGCCTTGTTGCCACGACTCGACGCCTTTGCCGTGGCGGTCCCAGAAGTCGGCCGGCAACTGCAGCGTGCCGCCGTACAGCAGGTCGGTGTCTTCGAGGACCTGGTCGTTGAAATAGTCTTCGGCGGGCAGGCCCATCGTGCGGGCCTTGATCCGCATGTTGATGTCCTTCGACACCAGCACGACCTGGCACTCGGGGTGCCGGTCCTGCATCTCGCGTACGACACCGAGGATCTGGTTGTCGGCCTTGCCCATCGGCAGGTTGGCCGGCAGGATCGACGCGACCGACTGCGTCTGGAAGAACAGCCGGCCGGTCGCGTCGCGGTTGCCGAGCGCCGCCAGCGGGATCCCTTCGTCGATGTTGCCGTTGACGGTCTCGATCAGCGCGTCGAGCGAGCGGCTGACCTGGCGCACGTTGCGCGAAACCTCGGACATCCCCTTCTTGTGATGATCGAGCTCTTCGAGCGTCATCATCGGCAGGAAGACGTCGTGCTCGGCGAAGCGGAACAGACTGCTCGGGTCGTGCATCAGCACGTTCGTGTCGAGCACGAAGAGCTTCGGTACATCGTCGTCGTCGCGACGCGACTTGCGCGTCGGGGCGGCGGCCGGCTTGGCCTGCCGACCCGATCGGGCAGGGGTGGGCGCGGCGGGGGGCGAAACCGGTGCGCGCAGCGCCGGAGCCGACTGGACGGCTTGCGCCGGCTCTTCGATCGCCATCGGCTCCGGCGCGCCGGCGAGCGTTTCGGCGCCGCTTGTCATTCCTTCGACCTCGCCGACGCCGCTCTTCAGCGCGCGGACCTGCGACGTGCCGGCTGGCGCGCGTGCCGGCGCAGGCGCAGGCGCAGCATCGGCGGCGGCCTTGGCCTTCGGTCGTTTCGCGCGCGCCTGCGCCGCGGTTGCGATGTCGATCAGCGTCGCGGGACGATCGGGCGGTTTCGGCAGGGGCATGGCGGCGTGCAGCAGTAAGGAAACGAAGAAATCAAAGCGATTGCACGAACTCGAGTACCTCGTCGGCATGGCCGGCGACCTTCACGCCGCGCCACTCGCGCGCGAGCTTGCCCTCGCGATCGATGACGAAGGTCGAACGCTCGATGCCGCGCACCTGGCGTCCATACATGTTCTTCAGCTTCATGACGCCGAACAGCTCGCACAGCTTTTCGTCGGGGTCCGAGATCAGGTCGAAGGGCAGTTCCTTGCCGGTGCGGAAGCGCTCGTGCGAGGCGAGGCTGTCGCGCGAAACCCCGACGACGAGCGCACCGGCTTCTGCGAATCGCTCGATGCGGTCGCGGAAGTCGATGCTCTCGGTGGTGCAGCCGGGGGTGTTGTCCTTCGGGTAGAAATAGAGGACGAGGATGCGTCCGTTCGCGGAAGCCAGCGAGAACTCGCCGCTGGTGGATGCCGCGGTGAAGTCGGGCACCTTGTCGCCAATGCTGAAGCTCAATCGGTTCTCCGTGCCGCGACCCGGGCGGGCGCCGGGCCACGTGTCGAGGTCAAGGTAACACAGCGTCCCTTCAACTCGATGACCGCTCGGGCGGGCAGCATGTCCGCTCAGGCTGGCAGCAGCACGGCAAGGACCCGGCGGCCTTCGCTCATCAGGATGTTGTAGGTGCGGCAGGCGGCGTGTGTGGTCATCGAATCGACAGCGATGCCCCGGTCGGTCAGCGGCGCCAGCAGTCGCGGGTGCGGAAAGCGCTGGCTTGCGCCGGTGCCGAACAGCACGAGTTCTGGCGAACGCGCCAGCATCGATTCGAAGTCGCCCACGGCCAGCATGTCGAAGGATTGCGCCGACCAGGCCTCGACCGGACCCTCGGGCATCAGCACCACGGCGCCCTCGAATCGGTGCCGATTGATCTCGATCCAGCCGGGCCCGTAGGCGGTCACCGTGTTCAGGGCCGAGCCCAGATCCGCATGCAACTTCATCGTCGAACGAGCGCCACGAAATTGTAAGCCACTGAAAATGTTACATTAATGGGCTCAGCGGAGTCCAACATGAATTCTCGACGCGAGTTCTCGCGCATCAAGCGCCTGCCCCCCTACGTGTTCAACATCACGGCCGAACTGAAGATGGCCGAGCGGCGGCGCGGAGAGGACATCATCGACATGAGCATGGGCAATCCCGACGGCCCGGCTCCGCAGCACATCATCGACAAGCTCGTCGAAGCCTCGCAGCGCCCGCACACCCACGGCTATTCGGTCTCCAAGGGCATTCCGCGGCTGCGCAAGGCGATCTCCGACTGGTACCGGCGCCGCTACGACGTCGACATCGACCCGGAGACCGAGGCGATCGTCACGATCGGCTCCAAGGAGGGGATCGCACACCTGATGCTCGCCACTTGCGACCGCGGCGACACGGTGCTGGTGCCCAATCCGAGCTATCCGATCCACATCTACGGCGCGGTCATCGCCGGCGCCGAAACCCGCCCGGTGCGAATGACCCCCGGCGTGGATTTTCTCGACGAACTCGAGCAGGCGGTGCGCGAGGCCTCGCCGAAGCCGAAAATGTTGATCCTCGGCTTTCCGAGCAACCCGACCGCCAAGTGCGTCGATCTCGCCTTCTTCGAGCGCGTCGTGCAGATCGCGCGCGAGCACGACATCATCGTCGTGCACGACCTGGCCTACGCCGACATCGTGTTCGACGACTACAAGGCGCCGTCGATCATGCAGGTACCCGGCGCGCGCGACGTCGCCGTCGAGTTCTTCACGATGAGCAAGAGCTACAACATGGCCGGCTGGCGCATCGGCTTCATGGTCGGCAATGCCGAGCTCGTCGCCGCGCTCGCGCGGATGAAGAGCTACCACGACTACGGCACCTTCACGCCGATCCAGGTCGCGGCGATCGCCGCGCTCGACGGCCCGCAGGACTGCGTCGAAGAAGCGCGGCGCAAGTACCAGTTGCGTCGCAACGTGCTGGCCAGGGGGCTTCAGGAAGCCGGCTGGGACATCGAAGTGCCGCGTGCGTCGATGTACATCTGGGCACGCATTCCCGAGGCCTATCGCGCGATGGGCTCGCTCGAGTTCGCGAAGAAGCTGCTGGTCGAGGCCAAGGTCGCGGTGTCGCCGGGCATCGGCTTCGGCGAATACGGCGACGACCACGTGCGTTTCGCGCTGATCGAGAACGAGCACCGGATCCGGCAGGCGGTGCGCGGCATCAAGGAGATGTTCCGCAAGGACGGGCGGCTCGAGGCGGCGGCCTGACATGGTCAACGAGAAATTCGGCCCGGTACGGGTCGGGCTGATGGGCATCGGCACCGTCGGCGGGGGCACCTTCGAGGTCCTGCGACGCAACCAGGACGAAATCCGCCGGCGCGCCGGTCGCAGCATCCGGATCGCCAAGGTCGCGGATCTCGACGTCGCGCGCGCCCGGCAGCTCGTCGGCGATGGCGTCGAGGTCCTCGCCGATGCGCGCGCGCTGGTCGCCGACCCCGACATCGACATCGTCGTCGAGCTGATCGGCGGCTACGGCATCGCCCGCGAGCTGGTGCTCGCCGCGATCGAGAACGGCAAGCACGTGGTCACCGCGAACAAGGCGCTGCTGGCCGTGCACGGCAACGAGATCTTCAAGGCCGCGTCGCGCCAGGGCGTGATGATCGCCTTCGAGGCCGCGGTGGCCGGCGGCATCCCGATCATCAAGGCGCTGCGCGAGGGCCTCACCGCCAACC
>CALLYQ010000018.1 GCA_937858875.1 uncultured Lautropia sp.
GCGGCGTGGCCGACCTGGTCGCACGCACGGTCGGCAAGGCGCTGGCCGAGCGGCTGGGTCAGCCGGTCGTCATCGACAACCGTCCGGGAGCGGGCGGGATCGTGGCCGGCCAGATCGTCGCGACGGCGGCGCCCGACGGCAGCATGCTGCTGCTGCTGAGCAACGGCACGGCGGTCAGCCAAGGGCTGTTCGCGCGGCTGCCGTACGACGCCCGCAAGGATTTCGTGCCGGTGTCGATGCTCGGACAGTTCGATCTCGCCGTAATCGTGCCGGCGGCGTCGCCGTTCGCGAGCCTGGCCCAACTGCTCGAGTTCGCCCGACGCGAGCCGGGCAAGCTGAACGTGGCCACCGTCAGCATCGGCAGCACGCAGCACCTGGCCGCCGAGTTGCTGCGGATGGCGGCCGGCGTCGACTTCCAGGTCGTGCCATTTACCGGTACGCCGGCGGTGCTGGGAGCGCTGGGCGGTGGCCATGTCGATATGGCCGTCGAGATTCTCGCGCCGATGCTGCCGCAGATCGAAGCCGGCGTGCTGAGGGCGCTGGCGGTGATGGGCGCCGCACGCTCGCAGGCGCTAGCGGACGTTCCGACGGTCGCCGAGTCGGCGCGCGCCAATGGATCGGATTCGAGTCCAGGACTCGTCGACTTCGACGTCAGCTCGTGGAACGCGCTGGCGGCACCGGCCGGCACGCCGCCTGCGATCGTCGGTCGGCTGAACCGGGAATTGCGGCAGGTGCTCGAATCTGGCGCCGTGAGGGACAGCCTCGCGCGCCTGACGGTGCAGGCGCGGGCCAGCAGCCCCGAGGAGCTGGCCCGGCTGCTCGACAGCGAGATCAGGCGCTGGCGAGACGTGATCGCGCGCGCCGGGATTCCGCTCCAGTAAGCTGGAGGCTGGTACTTCTCGAAAATACAAGCCATGCAACTCGATCGGATCGGCATCGTCGGCTACGGCGAAGTGGGCAAGATCTTCGGCGCCGGCCTGCGCGACCGGCAGGGCGTAACGGCCGTCGGCAGCTGGGACCTGAAGTTCGCGAATCCGGAACAGCAGGCGGCCGAGCGCGAGCACGCGGTGCAGGCCGGCCTGCAGCCGCACGAGTCGATGCGCTCATTGTGCGAATCCAGCGATCTGGTGATTTCCGCGGTCACGGCCTCGAATACATTGGCCGTGGCGCGCGAGGCGGCGCCCTGGCTGCGTCCGGGCGCGCTGTTCCTGGACTTGAACTCGGCATCGCCTGCCGTCAAGCAGAAGTGCGCGGCGCTCGTGGATTCGGCCGGCGCGCACTATGTGGAGGCCGGCGTGATGACCTCGGTGCCGCCCTACGGCATCCGCGTGCCGATGCTGCTCGGCGGTCGCAAGGCGCCAAAGCTCGAGCCGGTGCTGGTCGGCTGGGGCATGGACGCGAAGGTGGTCAGCGATCGGCTCGGCGTGGCCAGCGCGATCAAGATGAGCCGCAGCGTGATGATCAAGGGCCTCGAGGCTCTGGTGATCGAAAGCTACGCGACGGCGCGCGCCTATGGTGTCGAGGACCACGTGTTGCCGACGCTGCAGGAAACCTTCCCGAGCATCGACTGGAGCCGGCAAGGTGCCTATTTCTTCAGCCGTGTCGTCCAGCACGGCCAGCGTCGCGCCGAGGAGATGCGCGAATCGGCCAATACCGTGCGCGAGGCAGGCTTCGAGCCGCTGATGACTGCCGCGATCGCGGCCAAGCAGCAATGGGTTGCGGATCAGGCGTCGGCCGGGGTGTTCGACGGCATCGAAAAGGATGCGCCCTGGCAGGAATACGCCGACCGCTTGCTGGCGGCACGCAGGAAGGGCTGAGCAGACCGGCGATCAGTCCGGCAGCAGTCCCACGAGGGTTTCCCGGATCAGTTCGCGCGCGGTCTGCTGCGTCAGCGTAGCCGGGCGTAGCGCGCTGGCGGCGGTGAATAGCGAGATCCGCAGAGGGGGTGGCCCGATCGACCGCGTCACGAAAGACGACGGATTGATCGAGCGCGTGACGGCATTGCGCGGCAGGATCGCGTGGCCGGCGCCGTCGGCGACCAGATCGAGAATCGCGGGAACGCCGTCGACTTCGAGCGCGACGTTCGGCCGGCAGCCGATGGCGGCCATCTCCGACTCGACCCGCATCCGCATCGCGTTCGGGCGGCTTGGAATCACCAGCGGCAGCCGGGCGACTTCGTCGAGCCCGATGGCGCCGGGCGGCGGATCCTCGGCCAGACCGCGGGGGCGCGGTCCGACCAGGTAAAGGCTTTCGTCCAGAAGCGGTTGCAGTTCGAGGCCCGCGACCTGCCGCGCGTCGTAGAGCACGCCGATATCGAGCCCTCCGTCTGCCAGGCGATCCTGCAACGCGGCGCTCAGCCCTTCGCTGATCGACAACTGCGCATCGGGCAGGCGCCTGCGGAAAGCGCGCATCAGCGGCACCGCGAGCACGCGCGCCACGCTCGGCGGCAGCCCGACTGCCACCCGCCCGGCCAGCGAGCCACGCATCCGCCCGAGCTCTTCGCGCGCCCGCTCGACCTGATGCAGGATGCCACGCCCATGGGCGAGCAGCACGCGGCCCGCTTCCGTCGGCACGGCGCCGCGGCCGTTGCGCACCAGCAGCGTCTGCCGCAGTTCGAGCTCGAGTTGGCGGACCTGCCGGCTGAGCGCCGGCTGTGCCACGTTCAGCGCGATAGACGCGCGCGTGAAGCTGCCCAGCTCGGCGACGCGGACGAAGTACTCGATCTGCTTCAGGTCCAAGGTGGTGTCGTAACGGATGATTTCGGTATGAATTGTTCGATGATATAGCGAATCGTTCTAGCTGATAGTGCCGCGAGGGGCTGGTCGCCTGGCTGTGCCATCGCGACAATGCCCAGCATGGAAAACGCAAGGCTCACCGGCATTTCGTCGATGGCCACCCGCCAGGTGCTGGCGGAGCTGACGGCGGCCTGGCAACAGCGTTCGGGAGCGATCGTCGCCATCGAATCGGTCGGCGGCGTCGACGCGGCGAAGCGGGTGCAGGCCGGCGAGGTCTTCGACCTCGTCGTGCTGGCATCCGACGCGATCGAGCGGCTCCTTGCCTCCGGGCACGTCGCAGCCGGCAGCCGCATCGACCTGGTCCGCTCCGACGTGGCCGTCGCGGTGCGCGCCGGTGCCGCGCGCCCGGACATCGGTTCCGAAGACGCGCTGCAGCGCGCGCTGCTCGAGGCGCGCAGCCTCGCCTACTCGACCGGCCCCAGCGGCGTCGCGCTCGCACGATTGTTCGAGCGCTGGGGCATCGCCGACGAACTTTGCTCACGCATCGTGCAGCCGCCGCCAGGCGTGCCGATCGGCACGCTGGTCGCTCGCGGCGAGGTCGACCTTGGTTTCCAGCAGTTGAGCGAACTGATTCACGTCCAAGGGATCGAGCTGCTCGGCCCGCTGCCTGATTCGGTGCGGATCACGACGACCTTTTCGGGCGGCGTCTGCACGGCGTCGACCAAGCCCGAGGCCGCGCGTGCAGTGCTCGAATTCATGGCCTCGCCCGACGCGGCCGAGGCCAAGCGGCGGCAGGGCATGGCGCCGGCGTGAATCGCCTGCGATCGACACGACCCTCCGCCAGTTCCGGTTCACGAGGAGAAGCCAGCAATGATCATCGACGTCCACGGCCACTACACGACGGCGCCGAAGGCGCTGGAAGACTGGCGCAACCGGCAGATCTCCGGAATAAAGGATCCTTCGGCGATGCCGAAGGTTTCGGAGCTGAAGATCAGCGACGACGAACTGCGCGAGTCGATCGAGACGAACCAGCTCGCGAAGATGAAGGAGCGCGGCAGCGACCTGACGATCTTCAGCCCGCGCGCGAGCTTCATGGCGCACCACATCGGCGACTTCGAGGTCAGCAGCACCTGGGCGGCGATCTGCAACGAGCTCTGCCATCGCGTGTCGCAGCTTTTCCCCGATCACTTCGTGCCGGCCGCAATGCTGCCGCAGAGCCCGGGCGTCGACCCGAAGACCTGCATCGCCGAGCTCGAGAAGTGCGTGAACGAATACGGCAACGTCGGCATCAACCTGAACCCGGATCCGTCGGGCGGCCACTGGACCAGCCCGCCGCTGACCGACCGGCACTGGTACCCGATCTACGAGAAGATGGTCGAGTACGACATCCCGGCGATGATCCACGTGAGCACGAGCTGCAACGCGTGTTTCCACACGACCGGCGCGCATTACCTGAACGCCGACACCACGGCCTTCATGCAGTGCCTGCAGGGCGACCTGTTCAAGGATTTCCCGACACTCAAGTTCATCATCCCGCACGGCGGCGGCGCGGTGCCCTACCACTGGGGGCGCTTCCGCGGCCTGGCGCAGGAGATGAAGAAGCCGCTGCTGCAGGATCACCTGCTGAACAACATCTTCTTCGACACCTGCGTCTATCACCAGCCGGGCATCGACCTGCTGACGAAGGTGATCCCGGTCGACAACATCCTGTTCGCCAGCGAGATGATCGGCGCGGTGCGCGGCATCGACCCGGAAACCGGCCACTACTACGACGACACGAAGCGCTACATCGAGGCGACGGTGAACCTCGACGCCGAGGAGCGCTACAAGGTCTACGAAGGCAACGCGCGTCGCGTGTTCCCTCGCCTCGACGCGCAACTGAAGGCCAAAGGGCGCTGAGCGCGGCCACCACACGAAGACAAGGAATCCACTGATGCACGAACTCGGAGTCGTCTATCGCAACATCGAGCGCGCCGATCGCGCGGCCGCCGACGCGCTGGCCGCGTTCGGCTCGGCCACCGTGCACGAAGCGATGGGCCGCGTCGGACTGATGAAGCCGTACATGCGTCCGATCTATACCGGCCCACAGGTTTCGGGCACGGCAGTGACCGTGCTGCTGCAGCCCGGCGACAACTGGATGTTCCACGTCGCGGCCGAGCAGATCCAGCCGGGCGACATCGTCGTTGCCGGAGTCACCTCGGACTGCACCGACGGCTTCTTCGGCGACCTGCTGGCCACCAGCTTCAAGGCGCGCGGAGCGCGCGCGCTGATCATCGACGCCGGCGTGCGCGACGTGAAGACGCTGACCGAAATGAACTTCCCGGTCTGGAGCAAGGCGATCTCGGCCAAGGGCACGATCAAGGCGACGCTGGGCTCGGTCAACATCCCGGTCGTCTGCGCCGGCATGATCGTGAACCCCGGCGACGTGATCGTCGCCGACGACGACGGCGTCGTCTGCGTGCCCGCCGCGCTGGCCGGCAAGACGCTCGAAGCGGCGCGCGCGCGCGAAGCCAACGAGGGCGGCAAGCGCGAGAAATTCGCCTCCGGCGTGCTCGGGCTCGACCTGTACAACATGCGCGAGCCGCTGGCGAAGGCCGGCCTGCGCTACATCGACTGAGGCGTCTTTCGGCCGCGGCCGATCCATTCACACGCTGTGAGGCACATACGATGGGCAGATCCGTCAGCGGACCTTTCGAGAAAACGCCGGGCTGGCTCGACTGGTACGAAGGTCCGAGCAAGCCGCGGTTCGTGCCGCCGCCGGGCAGCGTCGATGCGCACTGCCACGTGTTCGGGCCGGGCGCCGAGTTTCCGTATGCGCCCGAGCGCAAGTACACGCCCTGCGATGCGTCGAAGCAGCAGCTGTTCGCGCTGCGCGATCTGCTGGGCTTCGAGCGCAATGTGGTCGTGCAGGCGACCTGCCACGGCGCCGACAACCGCGCGCTGGTCGATGCGCTGCGTGCATCGCAGGGCAGGGCGCGCGGCGTTGCCACGGTTCGGCGCAGCATCGGCGACGACGAGCTGCAGCAACTGCACGAGGCCGGCGTGCGCGGCGTGCGCTTCAACTTCGTCAAGCGGCTGGTCGACTTCACGCCGAAAGACGAACTGATGGAGATCGCCGGCCGCATCGCGAAGCTCGGCTGGCACGTCGTCATCTATTTCGAGGCAGTCGACCTGCCCGAACTCTGGGACTTTTTCACCGCGCTGCCGACGACCGTCGTCGTCGACCACATGGGCCGGCCCGATGTGAGCAAGCCGATCGACGGCCCCGAGTTCTCGCTGTTCCTGAAGTTCATGCGCGAGCACCCGAACGTCTGGAGCAAGGTCAGCTGCCCCGAGCGCCTGTCGGTGTCCGGGCCGCCGGCACTGAACGGCGAGCGCAACGCCTATCGCGACGTGCAGCCGTTCGCGCGCCGCGTCGTCGAGGAGTTCCCCGACCGCGTTCTGTGGGGCACCGACTGGCCGCACCCGAACCTGAAGGGCCACATGCCCGACGACGGATTGCTGGTGGACTTCATTCCGCATATCGCGACGACGGCCGAACTGCAGCGCAAGCTGCTGGTCGACAATCCGATGCGGCTGTACTGGCCGGAGCTGTCGTGAAACCCCGGGCTTTTTCCCGTGCCGATATCGGGCGGGGAGCGGCAGGCAGGGGAGTCGTGGACGGCGCTGACCGCGGCGGCCGTCCCTTCGGGCCGACTGCCCTCCGCTGCTCGCCTTGGGCTGGCGCGGCGCAACTCGCTGCGCGCCGTTCCGGCGCTCCGCTCGAACAGGGCGCCGCG
>CALLYQ010000019.1 GCA_937858875.1 uncultured Lautropia sp.
GCCACAGCCACAGCCACAGCCACAGCCACAGCCACGATCATGACCACGATCACGGACAAGGGCACGGGCACGAACCTCATGAAGAACATGAGCACGACCACGGCGCTCGAGGCCATCAAGGTCACCCCTCGGCTCGTGTCACCAGCGAGAGCAGTCACCACCGCGATCACGCACCGAGACCTGCGGGCATGACCGAGGAAGCGGTCTACGTCCTCGAAAAAATGACTCACGGCTACGGCCGAATGGGCCGGCAGGACGGTCGCGGTTTCTATGATTACGACGACGAGGACGGTGAAGCGCCCGAGTTGTGGTCCGGCCTGAAGGCTTTCGAGCGGCGCCGGCTGTCGATCGCCGCAAACGACGTGCGTGACCGCCTCCTTTACGTCCAGCTACTCGAATCGCTGCGCTGCCTGCACGAAGGACTCGTCGAGTCGGCGCGCGAGGCCGATGAATGCGCTGTACGGGACTTCGGATTTCCGCCGGCGCCCGGTGGCCCTTTTGCGCTCGCTATCCAGCTCGGACCGGCCGCGATCGTCGCCCGGACCCGCGAACTGGCCGCTCGCTACGGAGAACGCTTCGAGCCTCCGTCCATGTTGCTCGAGCTCGCCGAACGCGGCGACGGATTCGAAGGAGTTTTGCGATGACGACGGTGACATCGCGCGTGCGCCCCGACAAGTACCTGCACGCTTGGCGCGAGCCGGTACTCAGCCGGCCGGCTGCCACGATCCTGCTGCTGCGCGACACACCGCGCGGGCCCGAGGTGCTGATGACGCGCCGCTCGCCGTCGGCGAGTTTTGCTCCGGGCGCCTATGTGTTTCCCGGCGGCGTCGTCGATCCGATGGACTCGTCGCCCCAGGCTCGCGCGGTCAGCGTCTGGCGCCCCGACCAGCCGGAGGATCTCCTCGCCTACGCCACTGCGGCCGTACGCGAATCCTTCGAGGAACTGGGTATCCTGCTTGCCCAGCCGCAAACGCCCGGCGTCGACCTGACAGCGGCGATCGGCCAACTCCCGCGTCACCCCGACGAGCGCTTCTACGAGCGGCTTTCGGACGCAGGTTTGCACCTGGCCCTCGACAAGCTGCACTGGCTCAGTCGGTGGATCACCGACCGGGACATGCCCAAGCGCTTCGACACCCGTTTCTTCGCTGCCCGGATGCCCGACGGTCAGCAGCCGACGGCTGACGAGACCGAGCAGTTCGAACCGACCTGGGTATTGCCTGCCGAGGCGCTCGAGCGGCATGAAAGCGGCAGCTTCGAGATGATCTTCCCGACGATCCGGACCCTGCGGGCACTCGCGCGATTCGGTGACGTCGATACGTTGCTGCGGCACTGCGGCGAGAATCCCGGAGCCTGGGTTTCGACGCCGAGGGGCGCTCGCCTTCGCGGCCGGATCCAACGATTCGACGAGAACGACCTGCCCTTCGGCGAACTCGAGCTCGTGTCGCCCGACGGACAGATCGTCCACGATGTCGACTGGCAGCATGAGCGCCCGGTACGCCTGCTGCGCCACGTGCAGCGCCTGACCGCGCCGAACCCCGGCCGCATGACCGGCCCCGGGACAAACACCTGGATCATCGGGGAGCCCGGCGGATACCTGGTGATCGATCCAGGCCCGGACGACGATGGACACATCCGCCGGATCGCCGAAATCGTCGGCGACGGGCTGAAGACGATCGTCTGTACGCATGCGCACCCCGACCACGCCCCGGGCGCCGCGCCGCTGAAGGCGCTGACCGGCGCGCCGATCCTCGGCCGTCCGACCGGACCGCTGTTCGATCCGCAGTGGGCCTTCACGCCCGAGCGCACGCTCGAGGACGGCGAGCGGCTGAAGGTCGGCGATTCGACGCTGCGCATCCTGCACACGCCCGGCCATGTGTCGAACCACATCTGCCTGCTGCTCGAGGAAGACGGCCTGCTGTTCTCCGGAGATCACATCCTGAACGGTTCGACGACGGTCATCAGCCCGCCGGACGGAGACATGCGCGATTACGTCGCGCAGCTGCATCGGCTGGCCGACGAGCCTTTCGACTACATCCTGCCCGCGCATGGCCACGTCATCGCTTCCGGCAAGAACGAAGTCGCACGGCTGATCGCACACCGGATGGCCCGCGAAGAGAAGGTGCTGGCCGCGCTGCGTGCAGCCGGCGCACCGGCAACGCTCGACGAGCTCGTCCTGACGGCCTACGACGACGTCGACCCGGTCATCCGCCCTGTCGCCAAGCGCTCGCTGACGGCCCATCTGCTGAAGCTGCGCGACGACGGCGTCGCCGCGCAAGACGGCGAGCATTGGCGCCTGGTTTGAGGCTCAACGACACGCCGATCCGTTCCGGACCAACGGCCGACAGAGGCCGGCAACGCTGACCCCTGCGCATCGGTCGACGTTCGCTGCCTCTCGGCGGCGAGGGGACTGAATTCACGGCTCCGAGAACCACAGGTGCAGATGGTTGTCGTGGCCCGTGGCCCACTGTGTGCCGGCGATCGCGGAATCGTTGAACAGGATTCTGTAAACAGGCAGGATCCGGTTGGCCCGCATCAGATCGACGAGTTCGCGCGTCAGGGCCTGGGAGTACGTCGAATCCCGCCAGGTGACCGGTGCCTCGCGGCCATCCTTGCGCACCGGCCTGACGTCGACCTCGAACCCAGTCCGATGCTGCGAGTGGCCCGGTGTCGGTCCGCCGCCGCGCAGGCTCAGGTGGCCGATGCCGATACGAGGTCCGTTCGGGTGCCTGCGCTGCCAGGCGGCTCCGATCGCCTTGACTGCAGCGATCGTCTCGGGCCGGCCGAATTGATGCGGCCGGCCGCTGCGGTCCGCATCCAGTTCGCGGTCGTAGCTGTAGTAGCCGGCGCCCTCGAGGGGCAGTTCGACCGAGATACGTGGATCCTGCTGGCCGCTCACTGGAGGGCTGGATCCCTTTTCGAGCGGAGGATGGCTGGCGCCGGCCCGGATCAGCGCCGCTTCGGTCATCGGGCCGACGATGCCGTCCGCCACGAGGCGGCTTCGCACCTGAAAGCTGCGGATCGCGCTGCGCGTCAGCGTGCCGACGATGCCGTCGAGCGCCAGCCGCAGCCCGAGGATCCGGTTCAACGACGACTGGATCCAGACCGCATAGTCGCGGCTCGAGCGATCGGGCGCCGCCTCGAAATCAAGTTCCCGGGCCAGTCCGGATCGGGAGCGAGCGCGGGCGCCGACGCCGGCGCGAGCGCCACCCGAGGCTCCCGGGAACGCGCCTGCTGCGCTGCGAGCCATGCCGGCGCGGAACCGAAACGGCAACAGTTCGAAGATAGCGTGCGCCATGATGCCCCCTGATGGCCGGACCGTTATCGTTCCGGTATGCATCAGGCGTGCCAGCGACAACGTGCCGCCGCGGCCCTTCGTCGGAGCCAGGCCGGCAATGCGTCGAGGTGAAGCGGGGTTCGCGCTGGAGGGAAGACGGCGGCCTCGTTGCGAAGCCGCCTTCGGCACCGGCCGAGCGGCCGGTGCGGGGGCGTCAATTCGCCGGTTGCGCCGCCGCGTCGTCGGCCGCAGCGGCTTTCATCGACAGGCGCAGGCGGCCCTTGTCGTCGGCCTCGATGACCTTGACGCGCACGACCTGGCCTTCCTTGACGTAGTCGGAGACCTGGTTGACGCGCTCGTTGGCGATCTGCGAGACGTGCAGAAGTCCGTCGCGGCCCGGCAGCACCTGGACGATGGCGCCGAAGTCGAGGATCTTCAGCACGGTGCCTTCGTAGATCGCGCCGATCTCGACCTCGGCCGTCAGGTCCTCGATCATCTTCTGCGCGCGCTTGGCGGCCGCGCCGTCGACCGCCGCGATCGTGATCGAGCCGTCGTCCTGGATGTCGATCTGCGTGCCGGTGGTCTCGGTGATCTGGCGGATCGTCGCACCGCCCTTGCCGATCACGTCGCGGATCCGCTCGGGGTTGATCTTCATCTTGTACATGCGCGGCGCGAAATCGGACAGTTCCTCGCGCGCCCCGCCCATCGCCTCGCGCATCAGGCCGAGGATGTGCATGCGGCCGTCGCGAGCCTGCGCCAGCGCGACCTGCATGATCTCCTTCGTGATGCCCTGGATCTTCATGTCCATCTGCAGCGCGGTGATGCCGGTCGTGGTGCCCGCAACCTTGAAGTCCATGTCGCCGAGATGATCTTCGTCGCCGAGGATGTCGGTGAGCACCGCGAAGCGGTTGCCTTCCTTGATCAGGCCCATCGCCACACCGGCCACGTGCGCCTTGACCGGCACGCCGGCGTCCATCAGCGCCAGGCAGCCGCCGCAGACCGAGGCCATCGACGAGGAACCGTTCGACTCGGTGATCTCGGAGACGACACGCAGCGAATAGGCGAATTCCTCAGCGCTCGGCAGCAGCGGACGCAGAGCCCGCTTGGCGAGGTTGCCGTGGCCGACCTCGCGGCGCTTCGGCGTACCCATGCGGCCCGTTTCGCCGGTAGCGTAGGGCGGCATGTTGTAGTTGAACATGAAGCGTTCACGGTACTCGCCGTTGATCGCATCGATGATCTGTTCGTCGCGCGAAGTGCCGAGCGTGGCCACGACCATCGCCTGCGTCTCGCCACGCGTGAACAGCGCCGATCCGTGGGCGCGCGGCAGCGCACCGGTGCGGATCGAAATCGGCCGAACGGTGCGCGTATCGCGCCCGTCGATGCGCGGCTGGCCGGACAGGATCTGATCGCGGACGATCTTCGCCTGCAGGTCGAACAGGATATTGCCCAGTTCGTTCGCGTCGGTCGCAGGCTGGCCAGCGGCGACGGCGTCTTCGTTGATCTTCTCGGCCGCGGCCTTCTCGACGGCGCCGATCTGCGCCATCCGGTCGCGCTTGCTGCGCACCGCGTAGGCCTGCTGCATGCCGGGGCCGGCCAGTTCGGCGACGCGGGCGATCAGCGCATCGTTCCTGGCCGGTGCCTGCCAGTCCCATTCGGGCTTGCCGCCGATCTCGACCAGTTCGTTGATCGCGTCGATTGCGACCTGCATCTGCTCGTGGCCAAAGGTGACCGCGCCGAGCATTACGTCTTCGGGCAGTTCCTGCGCCTCGGATTCGACCATCAGCACGGCCGCGTCGGTGCCGGCGACGACCAGGTCGAGCTTCGAGCTGGCCATCTGCGAGGCGCTCGGATTCAGCACGTATTCGCCGTTGACGTAGCCGACGCGAGCCGCGCCGATCGGTCCGGCGAAGGGCACGCCGGAGATCGCCAACGCCGCCGACGCGCCGATCATCGCCGGAATGTCGCTGTCGACTTCCGGGTTGCTCGACAGCACCTGCAGCACGACCTGGACTTCGTTGTAGAAGCCTTCGGGGAACAGCGGACGGATCGGACGATCGACCAGCCGGCATACGAGGATCTCGCGCTCGGTCGGACGGCCTTCACGTTTGAAGAAGCCGCCGGGAATCCGGCCGGCAGCGTAGAACTTCTCGGTGTAGTCGACGGTCAGCGGGAAGAAGTCCTGGCCCGGCTTGGCGTTCTTCGCCACCACGACCGTCGCGAGGACGACCGTGTCGTCGACCGTGACGAGCACTGCGCCACTGGCCTGGCGGGCGATCTCGCCGGTTTCCAGCGTGACCGTATTGGCCCCCCATTGGAAGGTTTTCTTGGCTATGTCAAACACTTGAATTCCTTATAGACAAAAAAACCCGCAAGGTTCGCTTGCGGGTTTCCCTGTGTTCCGATCAACCGCGCAGACCGAGTCGTGCGATCAGCGCCTTGTAGCTCTCGGGATTCTTTCCCTTGAGGTAGTCGAGCAGCTTGCGGCGCCGGCTGACCATGCGCAGCAGGCCGCGGCGGGAGTGGTGATCCTTGGCGTGCGCCTTGAAGTGCTCGGTAAGCTCGAGGATGCGCGCGGTGAGCAGAGCGACCTGGACTTCGGGCGAGCCGGTGTCGGAAGCGCTGCGCTGATAGTCGGCGACGATTTTCGCCTTGTCGATGTTGGCGACGGACATTCTTGTTCCCTTGATTGATGCTCTTGACTTGCGACGCTGCCGGGTTGCGGCGCCGTGCGGGGGTAAAACCGGTGGATTATAGCAGCGCGGACGCGACGCACGCGTCGCCGCATGAGCCGTGCCCTGTGCCGCATCGTACAGGCCCGTGATGCTCGAGCACGGCGAAGGCACCCGACGCTGCGGAGCCATCGAACGCATCGATGGAGGCCATGCATCGCACTGCGTTGCCCGGCCAACACGCCCCTCATAAGATCCCCTGGCGTGGCCCGCAAGGGCCGTTGACCAGATCAGACGAGGCTCCATGTCGACAATCTTCGTGCCGAGAACCCGCCTTGGCCGGCTGGGCATACATCTGTGCGCGCTGCTCACGGCCAGCGTGGCACTGCTCTCTGCCCCCGGCAGCCAGCCTCGTGCCCAAGCCTACCCCGATCGTCCTCTCACCCTGATCGTCGGCTCTGCCCCCGGCAGCGCGCCTGACACCATCGCCCGAATGCTGGCCGACGACCTGAGGCGGGAGCTCGGTCAGCCCATCGTCGTCGACAATCGCCCCGGCGCCGGCACCATGATC
>CALLYQ010000020.1 GCA_937858875.1 uncultured Lautropia sp.
GCAGCCCGATCGGCGCCACCTTGCAGATCTGCCGCGCGATTTCCATCGCGCGCTCACGGTGCTTGCCGTACGGATGCACTTCCTGCACGAATCCGCAGCGATAGGCCTCCTGCGCGGAGAATTCGTCGCACAGGAACAGGTGGTACATCGCATTGCCCCAGCCGGTGCGTGTCAGGTAGCGGAAATGCGCGCCGCCGAGCGGCGCGATGCCGCGCTTGGATTCGAGCTGCGCGAAACGCGCGGTGTCGGCGGCGATCACGATGTCCGATGCCAGCATCTGCTCGATGCCGATCGTGTAGGTGATGCCGTGGACGACCGAGATCACCGGCTTGCGGCAGCGCCGCTTCAGGCCGAACGGATCGACCTGGGTCGGCGGGATCGGCTTGGCCGTGGCGGTCGGACCGAAGAACTTCGGCATGTCGAGGCCGGCCGTCGTGTGTTCGCCGGCCGGATCGAGCACCGCCACCCACAGATCGTCGTTGTCGTCGAAGGTGGTCAGGTGCTCGGAGAGCTGATGCATCAGTTCCGGCGTGATCGCGTTCTTCTTGCTCGTGTTGTCCAGCGAGATGATCGCGATATGGCCTTCGATGCTCAGGCGTACTTCGGGGGTCTTCTGTTCGTTGCTCATTTCGGTTCTCCTGTCGATCGGTTGACTGTTCCGGGTTCGATACCGCCGGGAAAGCGGCATCTGCTTGCACTGTGCGCGTTTTGCGCAGACGCTCAGTTCTGTCCGGGCGTGAAGCCGATTTCCTTGACGAAGCGCGCCCATCCGGCGTTGTCCTTGCGAACCGACGCATCCATCTCGGCCGGACTCATCGCCCGGGGAGGCAGGACGCCGACCTGCGGCAGCCGCGCCTGGAATTCGGGCGTCGCGACGATGCGCGACACCATTTCGTTGAGGGTCGCGAGGATTCCGGCGGGGGTGCCGGCCGGCGCGAACATTCCGAAGAAGCCGCTGATCGCTTCGACCTCGGGATAACCGAGCTCGCGAAAGGTCGGGACGTCCGGGGCGTAGGGGCTGCGTTCGGGGCTGGAGACCGCCAGCGCCAGGATCCTGCCCGCCTTGACCTGTTCCATCGCCGGCGTAAAGGCGTCGATCGCCAGCTCGATGTGCCCGCCGACCAGCGCCTGCAGCGCCGGGGCGCCGCCCTGGAAAGGCACATGCGTCAACTCGACGCCGGCGGCCTTGCCCAGGATCAGCCCGCCGAAATGGCCTTGTGTCCCCGCGCCGCACGAGCCGTAGCTGATCTTGCCGGGATTGCGCTTCATCCATTCGATCAGGCCCTTCAGATCCGGCGCGGGGATCGACGGGTGCGCGTACAGCAGCAGCGGCGTCTGTCCGACCTCCGCGACCGAGGTCAGCGTGGCGAGCGGATCGAAGCTGATCGGCAGCGTGTAAGGGATCAGGGTTGCCGTGCTGCCGGTGGTGATCAGCAGCGTGTGGCCGTCGGGCTTGGCGCGCCCGACGTGCCCGGCGCCGATCGTGCTGCCGCCGCCGGCCCGGTTCATCACGACGACCGGAACGCTCGACTGCTTCGCCATCCCCTCGGCGACCGCGCGGGCCAGCATGTCGGTCGTGCCGCCAGGCGGATACGGCACGACGATCTCGATCGTCCGGGACGGAAACGACGGCTGAGCGAACACCGCAGGCGCCAGCGCCGCGGAGGCGACGGCGGCCAGCACCAGCTTGTTGACGGATCTTCTTTGCATGTTTTCTCCTCTATGACTTGCTTTTCCCGCTCGACGACCTGAGCAGGAACTGTTGAAAAATCGACTGCGCCTCATCCGAGCGGCGCAGGCGATCGAGCACCGCGCTCTCGGCGCTCATGCGCTCGAGACCCTGTTCGCGATGTCGGGAGCGCAGCAGCTCGCGCGTGGCCTTCAGCGCCTCGGCCGGCTTCGATGCGTAGCGCCGGGCGATTTCTGCGCAGGCACGATCGAGCCCGTCCGGCTCCGTGACGGCATTGGCGAGCCCGGCCTGCACGGCGTCGCGGGCCGAGATGCTCGTTGCCAGCGTCAGCCACTCGTCGGCCTTGCGGCGCCCGACGAGTTCCTGCAGCAGCAGCGTCGAGCCGAACTCCGGGCACAGGCCGAGGTCGACGAACGGAAACCGGATCCGCGCGTCGTCGGCAACGATCACGTGGTCGCAGTGCACGAGCACCGTCGCGCCGATCCCGACCGCGTATCCGCGCACGCCGGCGACGATCGGCTTGCCGCAGGCAAGCACGGCCTTCATGAAAGCGGACGCGGGCGAAGCCTTCGGCGTTTCCGACGACTGCACGGTTTCCGACGACTGCACGAAGAGACTGATGTCGTTGCCGCTCGTGAAGTCCTGCCCGGCGCCCGTCAGCAGCACGACCCTCACCGCCGGGTCCTGCTCGGCACGGACGAAGGCTTCGGCCAGCGCCTCGTACATCTGCGCCGTGATCGCGTTCTTCTTTCCGGGCCGATTGAAGACGATCGACAGAACGCCGTCGTCGAGCCGGGTTTCGATGTCAGTCATGGTTTTTCCTCCGGATCAGATGGGGCAAGGGGAATCCGCGAAGCGCGGCGGCGACGCGGGCTTCCTGCGACGCATCGGACTCGTCGAGCGCGACCTCGACGCGCAGGCCGCCGGCTCCGCGGTCCACTACGCTGAGCTCGAACGGCGCCTCTAGTCCGAGCGCCGACAGCGCTGCCCTGAACGTCTTCTCGGCCGCGTCGATGCGCAAGCGGTTCGCCAGCACCTTCCCGACCACGCTCTTCGGCATCTCGTCGAGCAGGTAGCACTGCTTCGGGACCGCCGCCCGTTCCGGGACGCGCTGCGCCGCCTGGCCGAGCAGCTCGGCGGGCGACGCGCTCGCGCCGGGGACGCGGTTCCGGCAGCCCGCCCTCGCCCGGACGTTGCAGCTGATCGCCGACCAGGGGGCCAG
>CALLYQ010000021.1 GCA_937858875.1 uncultured Lautropia sp.
CGTAGAAGAACATGTCCTCGCCGATGAAGCCCTCGGTGCAGCCCATCGAGACCTTTAGCGTCGGCGTGCGCGGCTTGCCGCTCAGGCCGGTGACGCGCACGCGGTCAGGGCCGATCTGCTCGAGCCGCGCCTTCGTGAAGTCGACGACCGCGTCGGGCGTGATGTAGTTGGCTGGGTCGTGGACCTCGTAGAGCATCTGCTCCTTGACCGTCTGCAAGGTGACCGCACCGCCGGTGCCTGCGACCTTCGTGATCACGACGCTGCCGTCGGCTTCGACCTCGGCAATCGGAAACGCGAAGTTCCAGGGCTCGGGAACATCCTTGAAGCCCGGATCCGAAAAATAGCCACCGGTGACCTGCGCACCGCATTCGAGCAGGTGCCCGATGCCGTTGCCTGCGCCGAGCCGCGCGTGATCCATCGGGTCCCAGCCGAACTCGTGCATCATCGGCGCCATGAAGATCGACGGATCGGCAACGCGTCCGGTCACGACGATCTGCGCGCCGGCGCGCAGCGCCTCGACGATCGGCTCGGCGCCCAGATAGGCCTCGGCCGAGATCAACGTCGGCGCCAGCGAGCTGGTCGGTTCACCATTCTCGAGGATGCGGTCGGTCAGTTCGAGCACACGCTCGGTGATCAGGCTGCCGTTGACCGCTGCGACCTTGATCCCATTGAAGCCGAACTCGCGAAGCCAGTGGACGATGCGCTGGGCGGCGCCGTCCGGATTGATCCAGCCCTGGTTCGAGACGATCCGCGTGCCCTGTCTCATGCAGGCCGGCAGCACGGCGCGCATCCGGTCGTCGAGCCAGGTGTCGTAGCCCGCGAACGACGGATCGCGACGTGCGCGTACCTGGGCCGCCGATACCGTAGCCTCCGCCATCGTTTCGAAGCAAAGGTAGTCGAGCTCGCCGCGCTCTGCGTTCAGGGCGGCCGGTTCGATGCGGTCGCCCCACCACGCCGAGCCCGATCCGATTCTCAGTGTCCTGGACATAGCCGTTCCGTCAGCTTGGAAGGTGCCAAGTCTGTGACGCGGTGGTCGACCGGACAAGACAGCGTGTGGAACACTCGCTATGAACCGAATTCACAGAGGGCGGCGACGATGGACCGATTTGGCGAGCTGACGGTTTTTCTCGCCGTGGTGGAAGCGGGCAGCTTCTCGGCCGCTGCGCGCCGGCTCGGCCGGACGCCTTCGGCGATCAGCAAGCTCGTCGCGCGCATCGAGCAACGCCTCGGCACGCGCCTGTTCGACCGGATCGGCTCGTCGATCCGGCTCACGCGAGAGGGCAATCTGTTTGCCGACCACGGTCGGCGCGTCTTCGACGCGATGAACGATGCGGAAGAAACGGTGCGCACGAGCCGCGGCTCCACGCGCGGCACCTTGCGCATCCATACTCCGTTGACCTTCGCGAAATACCAGCTCGCGCCGCTGCTGCCTGCGTTTATCGAACGTCACCCGGAACTCGGCATCGAGTTCATTCTGGAGACGGCGCGCGGCGACTTCATGCGCGACGGCATCGACGTCGCGATCCACAGCGGCGCACCGCAGGAACAGAGCCTGATCGCGCGACCGATTGCGCGCCGGCGCTGGCTGATTGCAGCGGCACCCGGATATCTGAAGCGCTTCGGCGCACCCACGAAGCCCGACGAATTGAGCGCACACCAGTGCCTGAACTTCACCGTGCGCCGGCACTGGAACGCGTGGACCTTCCGGGAGAAGGGTGCGCTGAAAACGATCGAGGTCTCGGGCCGCGTAGGCGCAGATCAGGGGGAGCTGCTACGCACTCTGGCGCTGGAAGGGCTCGGTATCGTGCGCCTCGCCGAGTTCCACATCGGAGGCGACGTGCGCGCCGGTCGCCTGAGCCGCTTGCTCGCGAAGTATCACGACCCGGCCGACGATCTGATGTACGTACTGTACCCGCAGCGGCACACGCAACCGCAGCGGGTACGCGCCTTCCTCGACTTCCTGGACGAGCATTTTCGCCCGTGAACGCGACGAGCGGCCGAGCCCCAGCGGAGCGGCAGGGCGGGCCGTGACGAATCGTTCGCCGCGACCCGGCCTGCCGAACGCTGGGCGCCCGCGCTCTTACCTCGTGACGGTCAGCTCGCTCTTGACGGCCTGCACGCCGTCGGTCGAGCGGGCGATCTCCATGGCCCGGTCGGCTTCGGCCTGACTCTCGACCGTGCCTTTGAGCGTGACCGCGGCGTTCATCGTGTCGACGTTGATGTTGCGCGCCTTCGTCAGATCGCCGGCGATCAGCCAGGTCTTCACGCGCGCTGTGATCG
>CALLYQ010000022.1 GCA_937858875.1 uncultured Lautropia sp.
AGCGCATCATCTTCGGATACCAGTGGTAGCCGCCGAACACCTCGTCGGCGCCCTGGCCACTCTGCACCACCTTGCTGCGCCTGGAGACGGCCCGCGACAGCAGGTAGAAGCCGATGCAGTCGTGGCTCACCATCGGCTCGCTCATGGCACCGATGGCCTCGGGCAGGTGGCGCAGCAACTCCTGTTCGGGTACGAAGATGCGCTCATGCACGGTACCGAAATGTCGGGCCACGATGTCGGCGTATTCGAACTCGTTGCCTTTCTCGCCACCCACGTCCTCAAACCCGACGCTGTAGGTGTGCAGGTTCGCCACGCCGGCTTCGGTCATCAGGCCAACGATCAGGCTCGAATCGACCCCACCCGACAGCAGCGCGCCGACCGGCACGTCGGCCACCAGGCGCCGCCGCACCGCGGCGCGCAGTGCGTCGAGCAGCAGGTCTTGCCACTCGGCGACGGGGCGTGCTTCGTCGGCTGCGCTGCGCGCGTAGTCGAGCGTCCAGTAGCGCCGCTGCTGGCGTTCGCCGTCCGGTTGCAGGCGCAGCAGGGTGCCGGGCGCGAGCTTGCGCACGCCCTGCAGGATGGTGTGCGGCGGCGGCACCACGGCGTGGAACGACAGGTAGTGGTGCAGTCCGACCGGATCGATCGCGGTGTCGACGCCGCCACCTGCCAGCAGCGCCAGCAGGGTGGAGGCAAAGCGCAGGCCGCCCGCGACCTCGGCCAGGTACAGCGGCTTGATGCCCAGACGATCGCGGCCGAGCAGCAGTTGCCCACTGCCCTGCTCCCACAGCGCGAAAGCGAACATGCCGTTCAGGCGCGTGACGAAATCCTCGCCCCAGCAGTGGTAGGCCTTGATCAAGACCTCGGTGTCGCCCTGCGAGAAGAAGCGATAGCCCCGGCCCTCAAGTTCGGCGCGCAGTTCGGCGTGGTTGTAGATGGCCCCGTTGAAGACCAGTCCCAGGCCCAGTTGCGGATCGAACATGGGTTGCGCCGACGCCTCGGACAGGTCCATGACCTTGAGCCGTCGATGCGCCAGTCCGATGGTGTCTCGGATGAACAGGCCGTGCCCATCGGGGCCACGTGCTGCCTGTGCCTCGGCCATACGGGCGAGCGCGTCCGCGTCTACGGTTTGGGAGTCAAACCGAATTTCTCCTGCGATACCACACATGCGTGCGATCACTCCTTCCGTGTGATCGCCAGGCGAGCACGGAGCACCGGAGCATGAAGACGGAAATGGTGTCTCGCGGGCCCACTGGCGCTGCCGCCGCTGCTGGCGTGCGTGCTGACAGGGAGCACTGGGCGGATCGATCCGCCCGAACGAGACAAGTCGCTGCCATCAGCCCCTCGAAAGGAGGAACGGACACCAACGCGACTGGAAATGAGCCGGAGAGCGCAGACGGGCCGTTCTAAGCCCTGCTCCCACTTGCAACGCGGTGCTGCAAAGCAGACACGCGGCGATGAAAAGACTGTAGATTTTACCAGACTCAACCTTTGCCGACAAGGTCACGCGGCATCTGCAACGCATCGCATTCGGATCACGGCCAAATCCAACGAACTTGGCAGAACCTGGAAACTGTCGGAACGACTGCTTTGGAAACGTTGTGTGCCGTAGTCTGCCCGGTCGAGACCCAGTTCATCGACCCAATGTCCCAGGATTCGGGCGTACTGCCGGATGCCCAGATGTGGTGAGTTGTGAAGCCGGCTGGGAACAGGAAATCGTCAGACTTTAGTCCTGCCTGCCTGATCCACGCCTGAAGCGCTTCTCGGGTACCAGAAGCTGTCTCGTGAGGCGCTCCCGGCCAGGAGCGGTCTATCGCCGGTCATCCCTGAGGCGGCCATTCAAGATCATTGAAAGCTTCGCGAGGTCTCGCGGCTATGACCCCTGACGCAACCGAAACTGACTTCCTCGGAGCCAGCCCGAAGCACTCCTGCTGCAGCCGTAGGCTTGCAGATCAAGTGCTTGCATCAAGCGACAGGGTCAACTCCAGTCACGTTCCGCAATGCAGATGACAGGTGTCAGCGCAGGAAGCCAGCAAAGAATTCCGACAACTCGTCGAAGCCGTCCAGCGGCAGGACATGGGCGGTGTACTGGTCGGGGCGGACCACCACCATGCAGCCGGTGTCGCGGTCGATGCCGCGCATGTCGAAGATGTCGCCGACGCCCTTGTGGTCGACGCAGAAGACCTTCTCGTGGTCCTGCAGGCCGAGCTTGCCGGTCCTCGGCTTCAGCAGCGAGGGCATCTGCTCGTAGGCGAGCTGATCGAAGGTCTGCTGGAACACGGCGCGGAAGTCGATCACCGCGTCGATGTCCTCGCCCGGGCGGGTGTGCCGGACAACCGGGGATTTCGGATCATTCTCCAGCCAGTCGGCCAGCTTGTGGATGGCCGAGCCGGGGGCTGAGCTGTCGGCCCTGCCGGCGAAGGCGTAGATGCGCCAGCGCGCATCGGCCTCGGCCACGTGGCCGAGCTGCATCTGCCTGGCGTCGGACAGGCGCACCACCGGGGCTGAGTGAAAGCGCCGGCCGATTTCCTCGCCCTTCGCCAGTGCCTGGTGCGCCGAGGCGGCGAACAGCTTGGACGGGTCGTACTTCACGGCGGTGCCACCGGTGAATTCCAGGTTCGCCTTGAACTGCCGGATGATCCGCGGCTCCTCGCTGCCGTCGCGCTCGGCCTGGGTGGTCGGGGCCGACATGATGCGCGCCCACTCGTGATCGGTCTCGACCAGGCGCTTGGCCTCGGTCAGGCGCTCCTTCGAGTAGCTGCGCAGCAGGCTGGCGTCGGCCCGGCCCTGCAGCACATGCACCAGCTTCCAGCCCAGGTTGAAGGTGTCCTGCATCGACACGTTCATGCCCTGCCCCGCCTTGGGCGAATGGGTGTGGCAGGCGTCACCCGCGGTGAACACGCGCGGGTTGCGGCCGGAGCCCTCGGGCACGTCGTCGAACTTGTCGGTGATGCTGTGGCCGATGTCGTAGATCGACCACCACACCACCTCCTTCACGTCGAGCGTGTACGGCGCGATGATGCGGTTGGCCGCGGCGATCATGTCGTCCTGCGTGAACTTCTTGCTCGCGGCCTTCTCGCCGTCCTTCAGCTTGTCGAGCTCGACGTACATGCGGAACACGTAGCCGCCCTCGCGCGGCAGGATCAGCACGTTGCCCTCATTGGCAGACGAGATCAGGCACTTCTGCCGCACGTCGGGAAAGTCGGTGTTGGCCAGGATGTCCATCACGCCCCAGGCCTGGTTGGCGGCGTCGCCGTGCAGCACGCCGCCGATCGACTTGCGCACCGCCGAATGC
>CALLYQ010000023.1 GCA_937858875.1 uncultured Lautropia sp.
GATCGCCATGAAGGTGCCGCCGAGCAGCGCGGCCCCGGCCAGGATCGCCAGCGGCCCGCTGCCGAGCGCAACGAGGGCGACGCCGATCGCTTCGAGCACGAAGGCGGCGACGATCGCCGGGTACGCGCCGATGCGCTCGGCGACTTTCGCCCAGAACCAGTTCGACGGCGCGCCGGCCAGCCCGACCGTCATCCAGGTCCAGAATTCCCAGGTCGGCGCGTCGGGCAGACGACGGACCATCACGACGATGAAGGTTGCCGTGATCACATAGCCGAAGCCCAGGCAGCCGTAGGCCAGCGTCAGGCGGCGCAGCGCGCGCGAGGCATTGCGGTTCTCGGCGGTCACGGACCGCGCGGCGCTCGAGCGTGCGGCCGGCAGCGTCAGGCGGCCCCAGGGAGCGATTGCCAGCAGCAGCGCCATCGCGCCCATCGCGAGCCACAGCGGCGCAGCGCCGAAGCCGGCACCGCGGCCGAGGTACACGACCCATGCCGACAGCGCGATGCCGACACCGACGCCCGCGTACAGGATGCCGCCGAGCATCGGCTTCGCACTTCGGATTGCCACGTCGAACACCATGCCCGACACGTAGACGAGCGCGAAGGCACTGGCCACGCCGGCGGCGAAGCGCAGCACGGCCCATCCGAGCGCGCCCGCGTCGAGCGCCATCGCCGCCGTCGTCAAGATGCTGGCCACGATCGCGATGCGAAGCCAGCGCACACGCTGCCTGGCGAACACGGTCCGGGTGGCGAGCAGCGCACCGGCCAGGTAACCGAGGAAGTTTGCCGACGCGACGTAACCGGCGCCGGCCAGGCTCAGCCCGCCGCCTTCGAGCATCGGCGGCAGCATCGGCGTGTAGGCGAAGCGGCCGATCCCCATGATCAGCGCCAGCACACAGGCCCCGGCCAGCGCGAAGGCGAAGGGATTTCCGTCGAAGGACGGCGGCGCAAAGGCCGCCTCGCCGCTGCTTCCTGGGCCTCGATCGGCCGGCATCGAGGCGCCCGCGGGCAGCTTCTTGCCGGGCGGGCTGTCCATGTCCGGCTTGGCCCGGACTCAGCGGCTGGAACTGGCGGCTCGGGCCGGCAGCCAGTCGAGCAGCGTGTCGAGCCCGCCGTGGTCGATCGCCCAGGTCGTCTGTGCGCGCACCAGCGGCTTCGCGCGGTAGGCAACCGAGATGCCGGCAACGCCCATCATTTCGAGGTCGTTGGCGCCATCACCGACAGCGATCGCCTGCGCCGGTGAGCAGCCGATCTGCCGGCAGTTGTGCTCGAGCGCCTCGCGCTTGCCCTGCGCGTTGACGATGCGGCCGACGAGGCCGCCGGTCAGCCGGCCGTCGCTGACCTCGAGCACGTTCGACTGCGCGAAATCGATGCCCAGATGCGCTTTCAGCCGGTCGGTGAAGAAGGTGAAGCCGCCCGAGACCAGCAGGATCTTCAGGCCGGCAGCCTTCAACGCACCGACCAGCCGCTCGGCACCGGGCGTGAGCCGCACGCGCTCGTCCCAGACCTGCTGCAAGGTGGTCTCGGGCAGGCCGGCGAGCAGCGCGACGCGGCGACGCAGGCTCTCGTCGTAGTCGGCGATCTCGCCGCGCATCGCCGCCTCGGTGATCGCCGCGACCTCGGCCTTGCGCCCGATGTAGTCGGCAATCTCGTCGACGCATTCGATCGTGATCAGCGTCGAGTCCATGTCGAAGGCGGCGAGCCGGAAATCGGCCAGCGACAGGTCCGCCGGAACCAGTGCGGCGTCGACGCCGGCGGCGTCGGCAAGGCGGACGACTTCGTCCCGGCCCATCGGGACTGCCGGCCAGGCAGCGACGCGAGCGTCGCGCCGTTCGGGCGGGCGGCCGAGCGCCGCAGTGAAAGCGGCGAGTTGCGAGTCGCTCAGTTCGGGGTGACGGACGATCAGTCGGGGCAGGGCGTCGGGGGCGGTCACGTCTGGCTGTCGGATTGGATCGATGAGGCGGGTCGGTGGGGCGAAAGCGTGCGAATCGTGTGAGGCGGATCAGCCGCCGAGCGCCTTCATGATCTCCCGGATCTTCTGCACGCGCGCATTCAGGTCGGCCGTCTGCAGACTGAAACGCAGGCGATCCTGGCCCGACAGCTTCACGTCGCGACGGCTCTGGATCAGCTTGATGATCGTGGCCGGGTCGATCGGCGGGTTCGGCACGAACTGGATCACGATCGTTTCGGCAGTGGCGTCGATCTTGCTGATCCCCAACGGCTTCGACAGGATGCGCAGCCGGTGCGTCTCGATCAGCGCCCGCGCCGGGTCGGGCAGCTTGCCGAAGCGGTCGACGAGTTCCTCGCGCAGCAGGTCCAGCGCGTCGATGTTGTCGCAGTTGGCCATGCGCTTGTACAGCGTCAGCCGTTCATGCACGTCGCCGCAGTAGTCGTGAGGCAGCAGCGCCGGTACGCGCAGGTTGATCTCGGTCGTGGCCGACAGCGGCGCGCTGAGGTCGGGTTCGCGGCCCGCCTTCAGCGCGCGAACGGCCTCTTCGAGCATCTCGGTGTACAGCGCGAAGCCGACTTCCTTCATGTCGCCCGACTGGTTCTCGCCGAGCACCTCGCCGGCGCCGCGGATCTCGAGGTCGTGCATCGCCAGGTAGAAGCCGGAGCCCAGCTCCTCCATCATCTGGATCGCTTCGAGCCGCTTGGTCGCGTCTTTGGTGATCGCCGCTTCGTCGGGGATCAGCAGGTAGGCGTAGGCCTGGTGATGCGAGCGCCCGACGCGGCCGCGCAGCTGGTGCAACTGCGCGAGACCGAAGCGGTCGGCGCGGTGCATGACGATCGTGTTCGCGGTCGGCACGTCGATGCCGGTCTCGATGATCGTCGTGCACAGCAGTACGTTGAAGCGCTGCTGGTGGAAGTCGCGCATCACGCGTTCGAGTTCGCGCTCCGGCATCTGACCGTGCGCGACGGCGATCCGGGCCTCGGGCACCAGCTGCGAGCCGCTGGCGGCGGTTCTCGATCGTCGCGACCTCGTTGTGCAGGAAGTAGACCTGGCCGCCGCGCTTCAGTTCGCGCAGCAGCGCCTCGCGGATCGTGCCGTCGGATTCGCGGCGCACGAAGGTCTTGATCGCCAGGCGACGCTGCGGTGCCGTCGCGATCACCGAGAAGTCGCGGATGCCTTCGAGGCTCATCGCCAGCGTGCGCGGAATCGGCGTGGCGGTCAACGTCAGCACGTCGACCTCGGCGCGCAGCGCCTTCAGCGCCTCCTTCTGGCGCACGCCGAAGCGGTGCTCCTCGTCGATCAGCACGAGTCCCAGGCGCGGGAACTTCAGCTCGGGCGACAGCAGCTTGTGCGTGCCGATGACGATGTCGATCTCGCCCTTGGAGATCCCTTCGATCGCCGCCTTCGTCTCCTTGCCCGAACGGAAACGCGACAGTTCGGCCATCTTGACCGGCCAGTTCGCGAAGCGGTCCGAGAAGGTCTGGAAATGCTGTTCGGCGAGCAGCGTCGTCGGCGCGAGCAGCGCGACCTGCCTGCCGTCGGCGACGGCGACGAAGGCCGCGCGCAACGCGACCTCGGTCTTGCCGAAGCCGACGTCGCCGCAGACCAGCCGGTCCATCGGCTTGCCCGAGATCATGTCCTGGATGACCGCGTGGATCGCTGCGAGCTGGTCCGGCGTTTCCTCGAAACCGAAGCCTTCGGCGAAGGCCTCGTAGTCGCTCATCTCGAGCTTGAACGCATGGCCGGTGCGCGCGGCGCGCCGCGCGTACAGGTTCAGCAGTTCGGCGGCGGCATCGCGCGCCTGCTGCGCGGCCCTGCGCCTCGCCTTCTCCCACTGCCCCGAACCGAGTTGGTGCAGCGGCGCCTCTTCGGGACTGGCGCCGCTGTAGCGGCCGATCACGTGCAGTTGCGAGACCGGCACGTACAGCGTGGCCTGGTTCGCGTAGACGAGGTGCAGGAACTCGGTCGGCCCGTCGCCGAGGTCCATCGTGACCAGCCCCTCGTAGCGGCCGATCCCGTGCTGGGCGTGGACGACCGGGTCGCCGAGCTTCAGCTCCGACAGATCGCGGATGATCGAGTCGACGTCGGTCTGCGTCTCGCGCAATCCGCGGCGCGTGCGCCGCACCAGGCCGCTGAACAGCTCGCTCTCGGTGACGATCGCGAGGCTCGCGTCGGTCAGGTCGAAGCCGTCGTGCAGCGGGCCGATCGAAACCGCGACTTCCTCGTCGCTGGCGAGGAAGCTGCTCCAGTCGTCGAGCGAGGGCAGCGACACGCCGTGGTCGAGCAGCAGTTGCAGCAGCGTCTCGCGCCGCCCCGGCGATTCGGCGAGGATCAGCTTGCGCCCCGGATGTTCGACGACGAAGCGCTCGATGCGTTCGACCGGGTTCTCGGCGCGGCGATTGACGGCGAGCTCGGGCAGTGCGTGGGCGAAGCTGCGCTTGCCTGTGCTGCCGGCGTCGGAACCGGAGCCGGAGCCGGTGCCGGTCGTGGCGCCGGTTTCGGCGGCCTCGTCGCCGCGCCGGATCGCCCAGCGTCCGAAACGCTTCGCATCGGCGAAGAACTGTTCGGCGTCGATGAACACTTCGGCCGGCGACAGCAGCGGACGCTCGGGATCGTGCGCGAGGAAGCGATGGCGCTGCGCGGTGTCTTCGGCGAAGCGCCGCGCCGCTGCCTCGATGTCTCCGTGCGAGACGACCAGCGTCGAGGCCGGCAGGTAGTCGAACAGTGTCGCCGTCGAATCGAAGAACAGCGGCAGCCAGTACTCGATGCCGGCCGGCGCGATGCCGTTGCCGACGTCGCGATACAGCGGGCTCTTCGACGGATCGCCTTCGAAGCGCTCGCGCCAGCGGCCGCGAAACGCGGTGCGCGCGGCCTCGTCCATCGGGAATTCCCGGCCCGGCAGCAGTCGGACCTTGTCGATCGGATACAGGCTGCGCTGAGTGTCGGGGTCGAAGGTGCGGATCGATTCGATCTCGTCGCCGAACAGGTCGAGCCGGTACGGCAGCGTCGAACCCATCGGGAACAGGTCTATCAGCCCGCCACGTACGCAGTACTCGCCCGGGTGCACGACCTGCGACACGTGTTCGTAGCCGGCCAGCGTGAGCTGTGCGCGCAGCGCCGCTTCGTCGAGCGACTGGGCCTTGTGGAAGTGGAAGGTGTGCGACGCCAGGAACGAGGGCGGGGCCAGCCGGTACAGCGCGGTCGTGGCCGGCACCAGCAGCACGTCGACCTCGTTGCGGTACAGCGCGTGCAGCGTGGACAGGCGCTCGGAGATCAGGTCTTCGTGCGGAGAGAACGCGTCGTAGGGCAGCGTCTCCCAGTCGGGCAGCAGTCGGGTGCGCAGCGCCGGCGCGAACCAGCTGATCTCGGTGGCCAGGCGTCGCGCGTCGAGCGCGCCGGCGCGGGCGATCGCCAGCGTGCGGCCGTTGGCCGCCTCGCGGCAGGC